>NZ_JAUBQR010000147.1:0-16907 GCF_036701385.1 Microcoleus sp. Pol12B4
AATTTGTTCCCGCTGAATCCCGGCTGCATTATCCCCGCTGGGCCCGATCCGGCGAGTTTGCTCAAAGCTCACGATCGACAAAATATTGATGTTATTTTGAAGTGAGATTAAGCAATATTCAAAATCAAATCATGTCTGGCGATCGCCCGAGTCATCTCAAAAGGCGATCGTACTTATATACAAAAATCAAAACAAGGAATTGGCAATGTTAGAAACTGAGGGCGATCGGGAAGCACGGCAGCGCATTGAAGAGGCACGGCGAGAGGGAGCAAGAACACTCGATCTTAGCTACATGGAACTGACGGAACTGCCAGAGGCGATCGCATCCCTCACTCAGTTGCAACACTTTGACCTCTCCAGAAATGAACTAACAGAACTGCCAGATGCAATCGCATCCCTGACCCAGTTACAACAGCTTGACCTCTCTGACAATCAACTGATGGAACTGCCAGAGGCGATTGGCTCGCTCACCCAATTAAAGTTGTTGAATCTTAACGACAACAAGCTAACGTCTCTACCAAATTGCTTGGGAAATCTAAATAAATTAGAGAAAATACAATTATCCTCGAACCAGCTAGATGAAATACCTCTTGTTCTGCGGAGATTAAACTTACTAAAGGAACTTTATATACCTAGAAACAAACTACGAATAATTCCCCACTGGATTGGGGAATTGCAATTACTGGAATCATTGAGCTTATCTGGGAATCAAATTACCAATTTACCGGATTCAATAAAGAACTTACTGAAACTGAAAATACTTTGGTTAGGCGCTGAGTTTCCTAACATTGATTCTGAATTGCAAGACTTAGGCAATCCGTTATATGAACTTCCATCTTGCTTAAGCCTACCCAAACAAATTAAAAAACTTTCACTTGCAAATTGTAGTTTGACTACGCTACCAAACTGGTTAGGCGAACTTACAGAATTATCTGAACTTCAGTTAAATACAAATAATTTGGCTGACTTACCAGCATCGCTGTGTCAGCTCTCTAATATAGAAAATCTGTATTTAGAAAACAATGCCCTCAACCCTGACCTAGCAGCTGCATACCAGCAAAGCACTAAAGCTGTTTTGCAATACCTGAGGGCAAAAGCAGAGGCACAAGTAACGCTGAATGAAGCCAAACTGATCCTAATTGGCGAGGGTGAGGTGGGCAAGAGTTGTGTGTTGGGTGCATTGCGGGGGGATGAATGGGTGGATGGTCGCCCCACGACTCACGGGATTGAAATTAAATCTGTAATCGTCACCGATCCCGACAGTGGTACAGAGATATCACTCAATGGTTGGGATTTTGGCGGTCAACGGGTTTATCGACCGACGCACCAGTTGTTTTTCAGTGCGCCAGCCGTGTATCTGGTTATCTGGAAGCCACGGGAAGGCCCCCAGCAGGGCTTTGTCAAAGAGTGGATTACGCTGATCAAAAATCGAGAACCAGATAGATGCAAAGGTGTTGGTCGTCGCAACCCACGGCGGTCCCGGACAGCGACAACCGGATATTGACAGACAAGAAATTTTGGATCAATTCGGCAAAGATACGGTAATCGATTTCTTCCATGTAGACAGCAAACCCAACCAGGATACGACGGATTGCGCTGGTCTTGCAGAATTAAAAGATACTATTGCTCGTGTCGCTGCATCTCTTCCCGAAATGCGGCGTTCCGTTCCAGCAAAGTGGCAACGGGTGCGGGAAACCTTACAGACAAGTGACAAAGCCTATCTCCCCTACAATGATGTCATTGCCATCTGCGCTAAAGAGGGAATCGATGAGGAGCAAGCAGAACTGTTTCTTCGCATCTCCCATATATTAGGGCATTTCATCCATTACCATTACGACCCAACACTACGCGATATCGTCATCCTCAAACCCGACTGGCTGGCAAAGGCGATCAGCTTCGTGCTAGATGATGAAACGACACGCAAACGCAACGGTTTAGTGGAATTTCAGCATCTCAGCCAGTTGTGGAGCCATCCGCCATTTGCAGGCGAAGAAGGCTACCCCTCAAAGTTGCATCCAATCTTTCTGCGACTGATGGAACGCTTTGATCTATCCTACAAAGTGGTTTTCGATCCGTCAGAAACTAGCAATACCAGCCTCATTGCTCAACTTGTTCCCGACACACGCCCGGAGCCATTGCCCAATTGGGGAGAGCAACCAGAAGCGGGAGACAGGCAACAGATACAAATCTGTCGCATTGTGGACAGTCGCGGACAGTTTGCAGTAGCAGAAGGGTTATTTTATCAATTGATTGTCCGGTTGCACAAATACTCACTGGGGCGGACTAATTACGAAAACAGCATTCACTGGCAACGCGGCTTAATGCTTGACAATGATTACAACGGTCGGGCATTGCTGGAATATGTTGGCACTGATGTAAAAATCACGGTGCGGGCAGCTTATCCAGAAAGGTTCCTGTCATATCTCACGGAAGAGATTAAATGGCTAGTCGAGAATTTCTGGGAAGGATTGCGTTGTAACGTCATGGTTCCCTGCATTGCACCGTGCAGCATGAATGCGCCTGGAAACGGACTGTTTGAGGTACAGAAACTAATTGAAAGTAAAAAGAAAAATCGTCATGAATTCCCGTGTCCCATTTCCGGGTGTGGTGAATGGCAAAATATAGACCGACTGCTAAATAACGCGCCGACTGCTCAACCCCCATCCCAAGAAATCGGCATTCAGCAGTTCCGAAATATTGTCAAAGACGCGCTAAAAATCATCCGCCAAGATTTAGTAATTTTAGATCGTCGAGGTGAAGAACGCTTTCAGTCATTGTCTCAGGATCAGCGGATCATTCTCAGCAAAGTCGATGAGGAATTTGCGTCGCTAATGCAAATGCTCACCGATGAAGCGAAAGATGGCCCGCGCCTGTTCAGTTTCAAGCCCGTCGATCCAAGCTTTTTCGATCGCCCCAAATGGATAAGTACAAAATTGCAAATTACCCTCTGGTGCGAACACTCTCGTCAACCGCTTCCCGCCTTAAATCCTAACGACAAGAAGAAGGGAGTTTATGAATTGGAAGTGTCGCGCGAATGGTTTACCAAAGCAGCCCCCTATCTCAAAATTTTGACCGGAACCCTGAGTCTAGTCTTACCTGTCGCAGCCTCGGCCACCAAGCTAATGCTAGATGAAGCCACCTACAAAGGTATTGAAGAGGAACTCGATCTCGGACAAAAAAGCATCGAGTCTACCTTGAAAGGAAGCGATTTAGCGACTAATTTGTCTACCGAAAGTGAGGCCCCTGATTGGCAACAGGGCGAAGCAGCCATCCGCGCCCAAGGCTCGATTTTGCGACAATTACACGCGCAGCTAAAAGCAAAAGATCCTGGTTTTGGTGGCTTGGTGCGGGTGCAGAACAGACGCCGCGAATTTCTGTGGGTTCATCCTCAGTTTGTAGAGGAGTATTAATATTTTTATCTTGACACTATTATTGCGATCGTGTGATAATTTAAACAGGAAATCTCTTCCATGCTCTGCCGGGAAGGAGAGCAATACCAAATCCAGCATCAAAGCATCTCATCTTCAAGCTTACTTGGGAACGAGGAAATAGTCTCGCTAAATGTCCTGACTGTTATTTCCCCGCCTAAATCCTGAGCTAGTAAATCGATACCGTCAATAACTTTATTTGGCTGGGCTATACTCAAAACCTCATAGCATTTTTCCCGATAATCGGGACGATCTTGGAAATACTGAATCGCTCGAGCGAGCGGTTCCATAACTTGATAAGCTGCTTCCGCTTTGTCGATCGCCTCTTGGGGAATCGGAGTCGCTAACCGTTGCATAGCCAAGTCGATTAAATCTCTAGAATTTACCCGATCGCCCGGCTGTCGATCGGCATTTGCCAACAGCTTTTCTGCTATACTATCAATTTGATTCAAACAAGGAACAGGCGACCAATTTGGATAATTTGGTTCGCCAAACTCAATTCGCCCTTCACAAACCATCTCGAATTTAATAGTAGTGCCGCCCACAATAACAGGAAATCTTATCCCATACTGGTTTGCTTGAATATCGTTCGGGAGAACAATGCGTGAAGCGAAGCTATCCCCAAGGGAATCGCGACTAGCAAAAATCGCATCATAGCCCCCTTCTGCAACTTTTCGGCGCAGAAGACGGTAGCCATTATCCATCGGACACATAAAGTCAATATCCTGACTCAACCGATATTCTCCGTGTTCCATACTTACCAACATTCCGCCGCCAAAATACGCCCGACATTCCTGTAGAAATTCGACATTCAAGTGGCTGAGTACAGTTAATATCTTTTGATGAATTTCGCGTTTAAACATTGCTTGAGAACTTACCCAATTTTCGGGATTTTTTGGCGGAAAACTGCTTCCCAGTTCCGCTATTAACCAAGACTGATAGTGTTCGCTAATTTGTTGAATAAAAGCCAGTTCCTCGGAGCTAGGTGTTCCCAACACTCCCCAATAATGCCAGCCGGATTCGTAGCGGCATAGCATTTCCTTGAAACTCATTTTTTTTACATCAGCAATTTGCCAGCAGATAGCTTGAAGAAATGGGAGTTCTGCAGGAACTTTAAATGCAGTTGCTATTTCTTGATTGTTCATCTGCTTTCGGGGAAAGCGAGGCAGAGCCTCTGGATATGCGTTACCAGGCAGAGCCTGGCAACGAGGAATTTTGTTTGAGTCGGCGCAGGCGGACTTTGTTTGTTTAGCCCCGAATTCTATTCGGCGGGTTCTATTCCGTAGGTTCCTAACTTCCCGATAAAATCTCTTCGAGTGCTAATTTCAGCGTCGGATATTGATATTTGAAACCGCTAGCTAAAGTGTGTTTCGGCAACACTTTTTGCCCTTCTAAAACAACTTTTGCCCCGTCTCCCAACAGCATTTCTAAAGCAAAACTTGGCACCGGCAACCAAGAAGGTCGCTGCAAAACTTCCCCTAAAGTTTGACACAATTCATTCATCCGCACCGGATTCGGTGCTGTCGCATTCAAAACGCCTTCAACTTGCGAATTTTGCAAAGCGTACAAAATTAAATCAACCACATCCTCGCGATGAACCCAAGAAAACCACTGTTTTCCTGTCCCAATCGGGCCGCCTGCAAATAGTTTAAAAGGTGGCAGCATTTTTGCCAACGCGCCTCCCATTCCCAAAACTATCCCCAACCGCAAAATTGCTAGCCGCGTTCCCGCATTTTTGGCAGGTTGGGCGGCTGCTTCCCAGTCTTTGCAAACTGCTGCTAAAAAATCGTTTCCAGCGAGGCTCGTTTCGTCAAACTCAGCGGTTTCGCTGGTTCCGTAATAGCCGATCGCCGATGCGCTAACAAACACAGATGGCCTAGGATTAGCATTGACGATCGCCTCGACCAATTTTGCCGTCGTCAGTTTGCGACTGTCCAGAATTGCTTGCTGGCGCGCCTCCGTCCACCTTTCCTCCGCAATCGGAACCCCTGCTAAATTGACAACAGCGTCGCAGCCCGCGATCGACTTTTGCCAATCACCAGACTCCGCAGGAGTGTAGGCGACAACTTCCAAATTCGGATAAGCTGAAGCCGGAAAAACTCGGCCAGCCTTCGCGGCATCCCTGCTCAAAACCACCATTTGATGTCCCGCAGCTTGCAGCTTCTCCACCAGCCGGCTACCTACAAATCCCGTTGCTCCCGCGATCGCTACTTTCATCTTTTACCAATAATGCACAGTTCTAGCAGTTTAGACGATCGTCCAAACTTGTTTTGAATTATACAAAAATAAACAGCAGCCTCGATCGCCTCCACACAAGCTTTCTGTATTTTGATTAAACTGATATGGGACGCGAGGAACACAAACCATGCCTGCAAAAAAATCAAAGCTTCTAATTGCTGCCTCCATCGCCGCAGCAGGTAGCGCTGCGGTCTACTTTTACTTCCAGGGTTTGAGCCAACAAGTATCCAACCCTCAAGACAGCGCCAAAGTTGTACCCGACGAAGCAATGATGGCCGCGTTCATCTCCCCCAATCCCCAAGCGTTGTCCAAGTTGCAGCGATTTGGCACGCCAGGAGCTCAAAAGTTGATCGGTCAGGGTTTGAAGGGCTTTCAAGAACAAAGCTTGGCAGGCACTCAAATCGACTTTGACAGGGACTTAAAGCCTTGGTTAGGGGGGGTGATGGTCGCTTTGCTGCCTCCTGATGCTGTGACGAATACAGAGCCTCCAAAACTGCTGGTAGTAGTCAGCGTGAAAAATAAAATTAGCGCTTGGAATTTTGCGAATAAATTAAAATCTCAGCCCGGTGCAACTACTCAAGAAACCGAGTATAAAGGAGTTAAAATTTTTGAGATTGCAGAGCCAACTGGCAAGCGCTACAGTGTGGCTTTGCTGAACGACCAATTAGTGATGGCTCCTTTGAAAAAGCCTGTGGAATTGGCGATCGATACTTTTAAAGGAGAACCCTCCCTCGCTACGCAGCAAAGCACAACTAAGTTTTTTGCAGAGAGTGCTGGTGTCAAGAATCCGATCGCAACTGTTTATATTGCTGATTATCCTGCTGCAATTGAGCAATTGAAAGCTAATTTGCCCGCAGATATTCAGTTGCCTTGGACAGTGTTTTCGCAGTTCAAACAAGTTAAGTCTTTGGTAGCGGGAATTGGAGCGGATAGTGAGGGATTGAGGGTAAAAACTATTGCTCAGTTAGACCCGAAATTCGTGCAGCAAAATCCACAAGTCGCATCGAAATTGTTACCCAGATTTCCCGGCGAAACTATTGCTTTAGTCGGCGGCAAGGGACTAGATCAAATTTGGTCGCAGGCGACGGCCCAGGCAAAAGATAGCCCGGAAGTTGACAGGGGAATTCAGCAGGTGAGGAGTAGTTTTAAACGGTTGGATTTGGATGCGGATCGTGATGTTTTTGGTTGGATGAACGGGGAATTTGCGATCGGGGCGATCGGTTCGGATCAAGGTATTTTGTCTCAGTTGGGGATGGGGGCAGCGATGATTTTTGAAACCAGCGATCGCCCTGCTGCAGAAGCAACCCTGAAAAAACTCGATGCGATCGCCAAAAGCAATGCTACAGTCAGTGTCGCCCCCAGACAAGTTCAAGGAAAGGAAGTTACGGAATGGAAAATACCCCAGCAAGGCACTTTATTCGGGCACGGTTGGCTGAATGAAAATTCTGTGTTTGTAGCTTTCGGCGGGCCTTTAGTTGATGTGATTACTTCGACGCCGCCCCAGCCGTTAAGCAGCAGTCCGAGTTTTCAGGCGATCGCTACTTCTTTACCGCGGGGCAATCAAGGTTACTTTTACATAGATATGGAAAAAACCATGTCTTGGGCTAACCAATATTTGCTCGCAGTACAGCCAAATTTAGTTTCGCCGCCCGCCGCTGAATTGCTAAATTCTCTCCGAGGAGTTAGCGTAGCCACAGCTTCTACGCAACCCACAACTGCTGAGTTGGAGATGCTTTTTGCCTTGAAATCTAACAATTAGGGAATTTGTAATCGGTAATTTGTAATCGGTAATTTTTCCTTCTATCCTTGTATCCCTTAAATCCCGATTCACTGCGCGTTGCCGGAGTTTTTTCTGACCAAAAAAAGATGCTGCCCTCAATGGAGGGCAGCTACTCAAGTAAAGCATCTTAAAGTCTCTCAAAGCTTCAGAATTAACCTTCAGACATTCCTGATTTATTTGGCAATTGCAAATCATCCGGATCTACATAGTGACAAACTGCTTTGTCCATGCAAATCAAGGCCCAGCCAGATTTATCGATGCTCATCAATTTGTAAGAAGCAGGCTGAATAAAGAAACCTTTGTGGTTGCGGGTTGCTGGTTTGATGTTAACGTGGCTGTCATTGCTCATGTTTTTACAACTCCTAGTATTATCGTAGTAAAATCTGAAAACCGCTGAGCCGGTTTGTGAATCGTCTAAGTTTTCAAATACTAGCACTGACTTTCTGAGTTTTCCATAAAGTTATTTATTGATTTATTACGATCTCGTAATAAACTCCAAAGCCAGTTTTGTTGCTCCCCGCCCCCAAATCGACTTGTTTGCGGCGTTACGGCTCCAAAAGCCACTGTTTAACGCGGGCGAGACTCTTCCAGTCGGGTTTTCTGCTTAATCCTTCTTCAAAATTTTTTTTAACTTCGTCGAGCAACTCTTCGGAAGCTATCAGTAATTGCTGAGCCACTTCTACATGGGGGCGCACTCCTTTCTCTTTGAGATCGAGAATGGCTACTGCTAGGTTGATGCGAGCTTGGGGGTCGTGAGGGTTCAATTTAACGGCGGTTTTCGCTGCCTTTTGAGCCGGTGCGGGTTTATTTTCTAACAGGTAGAGCCACGCCAGGCTAGCCCAGGCATTGCCATTTTTGGGAGCTTTTTCGCACACTTCTTTAAACACGGGGATCAGATTAGCCGGGGCTTCGCCAGCTTGGTAGCGATCGAAACCGTCTTTAAACAATTCTTCAGGGGTCATTCGATTTTAGATTTTAGATTTGGGATGTTGCATGGAAAAGGGCATGGGGCAGTTAACAACTTACTGCCCCATGCCCTCTTTTCCGATTTATGTAGAAAAAGAACTGCCACAACCGCAAGTTTGAGTTGCGTTGGGGTTAGTAAACTGAAAACCGCCCCCGATCATAGCATCGCTGAAGTCGAGAACCAAACCGTAGAGATAAAGAATGCTCTTGCGATCGCAAACTACCTGAAAACCGTCGTAGTCGAACACTTCATCGTCGGATTTCACAGTGCTGGGGTCTGCGAAATCCATCACGTAGGACATTCCAGAGCAGCCGCCCTGGCGCACCCCTACCCGCAAGCAGAGGTCTTTACCTTGTTTCTCTCTCAGAGCTAAAACTTGACGGACAGCAGAGTCCGTCATTTGAATTCCACGCTTTTGTGAAGTGGCTTGAGTCATAATTTGCCGAACTCCTGAGATTGTCTAATGCTAAGAGTTTAATCTTATGCCTCCATTGTACAGGCATTCGCGAGAAGGCCTTGGGTTAGATGCTGAAGGCAGAATTTTTACCTTCTAATTTTTAATTCCCGTGGGGCCTCGTTCCCCAGCTTGATGCCCTCTCCCCCTATAGGGTTTATGATTGATAAGCAGCGGTTGACCGGCTACCGGCACCGCAACAATGCTTCACCCAACGGGCTTACTCTATGGCAGCGCTGAATCGCACTACTCTTCGTCGGCTACAAAACTTACCTCAAATTCCCAGCGTGTGGGAGGGCGATCGCCGACCTTTATCTAATGCTGACTCGCACATGATGCTAGAGGACGACGACGTTCTAGAAGCTGGTGGCGAGTGCATTCTCTGGGTCGATGGCTCCGAAGGAGTCGTGAGAGCTATGGACATGGTAGGCCCAGATGCTGGCCCAGAGGCGATCGTCCGGGCCCTGCTACGGGCAATGGAACATCCTCAAAGTCCGGCTCCCGCAGTCCGCCCCCAAAAAATAGTAGTTAAAAACCGAGAAATTCAATTTTATCTGCGGGGCGTACTTCAAGATTTAAGCATTTCCATTGACTACGTGCCGGAATTGCCCTTAATTGACGAAATATTTCGCGGCATGGAAGAGGTGGCGATCAACAGACCTCCTGAGTTACCCCCTCAGTATGCTGAAGTTTTAATGGAAAAAGCTGCTCAAATTTGGCACGACGCTCCGTGGCGGACTTTGAGCGAGCACCAAATTATATCTATTGAAATCAATCAGTGGGATGTCGGCAGCCTCTACGTATCCGTATTGGGGCAAGCCAGGATGGATTACGGAGTTTTACTGTACCGTTCTCTAGAATCCTTGAAACGGTTTCGAGAACGAGTCGTCAACGATGAATCTTTTGAAGATTTAGAACAGGCTTTTTTAGGGCAAGACTGTTTGTTTGTTACCTTTGAAAGTGCAGCAGATATTGATGAGGACGACGACGAAGAAATTGATTTAGCCGATTTGCCTCCATCAGAAATTGAACCAAATTTCGGCAACCTGCATCCTTTAGAAGGATTGCGATCGATTCTTTACGAAGAAGAAGCCCTCACGATGTTAGTGGCTCTCAAAGCATTTCACCGCTTTTTCCGCAACGGTCGCCGGAAATTGGGAGCAGAGACGTTTCCCAGTCTTAGCAGCCGCTACCGCATCCCAGTTCCGCAGTCTGACGGAGAAATTCAACAGGTATCCGTTAAAGTTTCCACGATGCCGGATGTGTCAGACGAATTATTACAGATGCTCGGTGATGACGATGATGACGATGATGACGATGATGATGAATTTGACAAGCCACTGCTGCGGGACGATTTGGTGCCGCAAAATTCATTTTTGAGTCTCGGCGCCGTACCTTGGGAAACGGTAGAGTTCCTGCGCGAAAGTGTCCAGTTTCACCAAGGTGCAGAAATTGATATTAATACCGCCGGAGATGGTTTGCCAGTGGTGATGATCCAAACTTCTCATCCGAAGGCAAAAACTATGATTCAGGATTTGAAAGAAGCTGGAGGTGTGAAGGGGATTGGTTTTAATCCGGGCGAAAATCCTTTTCAGGATGAGCAATACGACTTGGGTATTTTGCAAACTAAAAATGGGGAGCTGTATTTGTTTGGGGAGTTTAATGAAGACGATCCGGTGCATCAGGAAGCTCGCAAGAAGTGGGACCGTCGCTGTAAATTAACCAACGGTTGGTGCGGTTTGATTATTGCTAAAGGGTTGATGGGTGCTTCTCGCGGTCAGCCTCAGTTTAAGGATATGATCGCTTTGCTTGAGGTGCGCTGGGTGTCTGCTAAAGACTTGGGAATTGGGCCACTTCAGTTGATGCCGATGTTTTAAAGTTAGTTGACTGTTGACTGTTGACTGTATGACTGTTTTGAGAAGAAAGAGGTAAAAGTAATTTGTATGGTGCGCTCCAGCGCACCATAGTTGTTAAATTATTAAGGAAAATGATGATGTCAAATTCTACTCAAAAGCGAGAAGTGTTAGTCGCCCTTGATGCTGAATTCGCAGATAAAATAGACCAGCTTACTGATGATTGGACGGAGGCGATCGAACAAGCTCTCCGTCTCTGGTACGCTAAGCAAATAGAAGATAAGTTGCGGAATTTTTATCAAAACCGCAGCCAAGAAGATATTGAGTTTGAGGAAGAATGGGCAACATTGGCTCAGGAACAAATGGAAGAAATTTTAATAGAGGAAGGTCTTTGAGACAATGACAGAAGCTTATCCGCGACAGGGCGAAGTTTATCTTGTTAGAGCTTTGCGAACGATCGGAGATACCAAAAAGCGTCCTGTTGCTGTCGTTTCCATAGATAGCCGGAATGAATTGAGCCGTACTGTACTGATTGTCCCTTTTACTAGCGATTTGAGAGGGGGCGAAACTCCGACTAGGGTTTTGATTCCTGCTGGTGAAGGAGGGTTAGAATCTGACTCCCTGGCTGTCTGCGAGCAAATTCTAACTGTCCAAAAGACTTATCTGGAACAAGGCCCTTACGGTCAACTTAGTGCCAATGTCTTAGCAAGAATGCAGAGGGCTATACAAGTGTCGATCGGCATTTATGAACTTTGAATGTTTCGGAAATTCTAAAATTTGTTACAATCTGTAAAAATACGGGAAAGGATAGGTAAAATGCGGGTTGCGATCGCAGGTGCGGGACTGGCTGGAATGACCACAGCAGTCGATTTAGTGGAAGCCGGCCACGAAGTAGAAATTTTTGAATCCCGCCCCTTTGTCGGCGGCAAAGTCGGCAGTTGGGTAGATCCCGACGGCAATCACGTTGAAATGGGTTTGCACGTCTTCTTCGGCTGTTATTATAACTTATTTGCTCTGATGAAAAAAGTGGGAGCATTTGACGATTTGCTCCTCAAAGAACACGTCCACACTTTTATCAATCGAGGCGGCGAAACCGGTTCTTTAGATTTTCGCTTTCCGGTGGGTGCTCCTTTGCACGGATTGAAGGCGTTTTTCACGACATCTCAGCTATCCGTACAAGACAAAATTCAAAATGCGATCGCCCTGGGAACTAGCCCGATCGTCCGAGGTTTAATAGACTTTGACGGGGCAATGAAAACTATCCGCGATTTGGATAAAATTAGCTTTGCTGACTGGTTCCGCAGTCAAGGTGGCAACCAAAACTCGCTCAAAAGAATGTGGAATCCGATCGCCTACGCACTGGGTTTTATCGACACTGAAAATATTTCTGCCCGGTGTATGTTGACAATATTTCAATTCTTTGCATCAAAAACAGAAGCCTCTGTCATGCGGATGCTGGCTGGTTCTCCCAACGAATATTTGCACAAGCCAATTGTGGAATATTTGGAAAAGAAAGGAGCAAAAATTTACACGCGGCGCAGAGTGAGAGAAATTCAGTTTGAAGAAGGCGAAGAAACCCGCGTAACAGGCTTGCTAGTAGCTAACGGCGAAACAGAAGAAAATATTACCGCAGACGCTTACGTTTTCGCCTGCGACGTGCCGGGAATTCAGAAAATATTGCCCCCAGCTTGGCGCAAATGGTCAGAATTTGACAACATTTATAAATTAGATGCTGTGCCGGTTGCTACAGTACAATTGCGGTTCGACGGTTGGGTAACGGAACTGGAAGACCAAGCCCAGCGCAAACAGTTGAGTCACGCTGTAGGAATCGATAATTTGCTATATTCAGCAGATGCAGATTTTTCTTGTTTTGCAGATTTGGCGCTGACAAGTCCCAAAGATTATTATCAAGAAGGCAAAGGTTCGCTGCTGCAGTTGGTGCTGACACCGGGAGATCCGTTTATTAAACAAAGCAATGAGGCGATCGCCCAACACGTACTTAAGCAAGTTCAGGATTTATTCCCCTCAGCGCGGGAATTAAACATGACTTGGTACAGTGTAGTTAAGCTCGCTCAATCTTTGTATCGTGAAGCACCGGGAATGGATGTTTTCCGCCCTGCTCAAAAAACTCCGATCGCCAATTTCTTTCTAGCAGGAAGTTACACTCAGCAAGACTACATTGATAGCATGGAAGGAGCGACACTTTCAGGGCATCAAGCGGCTAAGGCAATTCTCGAAGCTTACAGTCATTAGTCATTAGTCCTCTCTCGTTTTCTCTGGTTCCCAGGCTCTTCCTGGGAATGCCGATCAGGAGGCTCTGCCTCCAGTATTCGACAGGAAAAGCGAGGCGCAGCCTGTGGATCTGCGTTACCAGGCATAGCCTGGTAACAAGAAACAAACAATTCTTCAATCTAAAATCTAAAATCTAAAATCTAAAATCCCATGACTGATTGGTTAGAACACAGTGTTCAAGTAGAAGTGGCAATTCCCATCGAATTAGCGTGGCAACTCTGGTCAGATTTAGAGCAAATGCCGCGCTGGATGAAGTGGATAGAATCTGTTCATATTCTCGAAGAAGATCCAGAATTGTCTCGCTGGAAACTCGCAACTGGCGGGTTAGAATTTAGCTGGCTTTCTCGGATTCTCAAATTAGTGCCGCATCAGATAATTCAGTGGGAATCGGTAGACGGTTTGCCAAATCGAGGTGCCGTAAGATTTTACGATCGCAAAGACAGCAGTATCGTCAAGCTGACAGTGGCTTACGGAATTCCCGGCTGGCTGGGAAAATTGATGGATAACCTATTTCTGGGCCGCGTGGTTGAATCGACAATTCAGGCTGACTTGGAAAGGTTTAAAGAGTATGCTCTGAAAGTGAAAGCGACATCTTAAATTCTGAGGACTAAAGTCGTTTGGTTTTTAATTGTAACGCGAGAGTCGATCGCCCTCCGGCCTCAGTATCATAGAGATGTGCTGCTGATTCCTTCTCGGTTCAGTTATGAGTTACTGTCTAAACCCCGCCTGTCAAAACCCGCAAAATGCCGATCGTACCCAATTCTGCCTGAATTGCGGCTCCAAACTGTTGCTGAGAGAGCGTTACCGCGCCATCAAACCTCTCGGGCGCGGTGGTTTCGGTCGCACTTTTTTAGCAATAGACCAAGACAAACCCTCCAAACCCCGCTGTGCAATTAAACAGTTTTTCCCGCTATCTCAAGGTACCAGCAGCAGCGAAAAAGCAGCAGAATTATTCAACCGAGAAGCGGTACGGCTGGACGAATTGGGGAAACACCCGCAAATTCCAGAACTGCTGGCGCACTTTCAGCAGGAACGCTATCAGTATTTGGTGCAGGAATTTATAGAAGGTCAGAATTTACAGGAAGAGTTGGCGCGGACTGGGCCTTTTAGCGAAAGTCAGATTCTCAGTCTGCTGAAGGATTTATTGCCAGTATTGCAGTTCGTGCACGATCGCAGTGTAATTCACCGAGATATTAAACCCCCCAACATTATCCGGCGCCGCATTTCTCAAACTCCTATCATTTATACTTACCCCACATTAACGGGCGAATTAGTTTTAGTTGATTTTGGCGCTGCAAAAGTTGTGGAGGGTTTGAGACAAACTGGTACAGTCATCGGTTCTCCCGAATTCGTGGCGCCGGAACAAATTAGAGGTCAAGCGGTTTATGCCAGCGATTTGTACAGTTTAGGAGTAACTTGCATTTATTTGCTGACTAAAATATCTCCTTTTGATTTGTTTGATATCAATCGAGATGCTTGGGTTTGGCGAGACTTTTTAAAAGTTCAAATCGATCCGAAATTAAGTCGCATCCTCGACAAAATGATCGAACCAAGTCTCAGTCGCCGCTACAAATCAGTAGCTGAGGTATTGAAAGATTTGCAGCTGCAGTCGGCGGGGGCGGGAATGGAGACACCGCCGCTACCAGCGCCTAAAATTTCCGTGCCACAGAGAACCCCTGCGGTGCAGAATGCAGTGCCGCCAACGGTTGCAGGCACAATTATACCTGTGCCGCCGATGCAGCGGGTTGTACCCGCACGCGCGCCTACTTGGAGGTGTGTTCATACTCTCGTAGGGCATTCTAATGCTGTCACGTCGGTAGCTTTCAGTCCAGATGGCGCGGCTTTAGCTAGTGGCAGTGAGGACAAGACGATCGAGATGTGGAAGTTGGATGCGGGTAAGCGGTGGTACACTCTTACGGGTCATTCTGACTGGGTGACTTGTGTGGCGTTTAGTCCTGATGGCGCGACTTTGGCTAGTGGCGGCCGGGACAAAACAATTCAAATTTGGGATTTGAATAAGGGTAAGTGGTGGTATGCTTTGCGGGGTCACGAGGACAGGGTTTATGCTGTGGCTTTCAGTCGGGACGGTCAGGTTTTGGCTAGTGGCAGTCGGGACAAAACTGTGCAGTTGTGGAATTTGAATAAGGGAAGGCGGATGTCGGCTTTGACGGGTCACGCTGGGGGGGTGGAGGCTGTGGCTTTTAGTGCTGGCGGGGAGTTTTTGGCTAGTGGCAGTCGGGACAAGACTGTGCAGTTGTGGGATTGGCAAAATAATCGATCGATTTGTACTTTAGCAGAGCACGGGGATTGGGTGCGGGCGATCGTTTTTGCTGCGAACTCCCCCAACTCCCCTGCCGGTCAGACCCCCCCCAGCCCCCCCTTAGTAAGGGGGGGAGTAGGAGAAGGATTGATTTTAGCTAGCGGGAGTCGGGATGGTACGGCGAAGCTGTGGCGGGTGGATGCACAGGGGGGAGGGACGCTGTTGCGGAGTATGAGGGACAATTCTGGGGATGTTTTGTGTCTGGCGTTGAGTCCCGATGGTCGGGTTTTGGCGACGGGGAGTCGGGATGGCACGATTTATTTGTGGGATGCGGGTACGGGGGGTTTGCTGGAAATTCTAACCGGCCACGGGGAGGAGGTTTTGTCGGTGGCGTTTAGTGCTGATGGGGGGAGTTTGGCTAGCGGTGCGGGCGATCGAACTGTGAAGATTTGGCGGGGGATTGGGCATTAGGGGCGATGTCAAGAGTGCCCGCTTAAAAAATTCTCATATTTCTGCTTGACAGGCGATCGAATGTTCTGCTATATTAGGAATTCGTGAGGACGCATAGCTCAGTTGGTTAGAGCACTACGTTGACATCGTAGGGGTCACTGGTTCGAGTCCAGTTGTGTCCATGAATTTCAAATCATTTATAAATCAAGGGTTTTAGGTTTGCCGTCCTACCGAGAGTCTGGTCTTTCGCTAGACAATTAACCTATTAGTTAGATAATTCACTTAAAAATCTGACGCACCCTACTGAATGAGAATCAAATGATATTAGAGCATTGGAGACTTTACCATGACTCAAGCGATATCGAAGTTAAGGAGTTTTGATGAATTTCTGGAAGAAAAACCCGAAAACGGACGCTATGAATTACATAACGGAGTTATTGTTGAAATGCCAAATCCAACGGGTAAACATTCAGCGAGCGCGGGTTTTCAAGCGATAGAATTGGGTTTAGAAATCAGGCGATTACAACTTCCTTACTTTATTCCCAAGGAATGTACAATTAAATTTAATGATAACTCTGGCTACGATCCCGATGTGATTGTATTAGATAAACAAGCCGTAGAATCCAATGAGTCTCGATGGGAAAGAGAATCAGTTATTACTCAGGGAAATTCGGTTAAATTAGTTATTGAAGTTGTCAGCACAAATTGGCGCGATGATTATGCACATAAAATGATTGATTATGAAGCATTAGGCATTCCTGAATATTGGATTGTAGATTATTTGAGTTTAGGGGGTAGCCGTTATATTGGTTATCCGAAACAGCCTACTATATCGGTTTATCAGTTAGTAGATGGTGAGTATCAAATTAAGCTGTTTCGAGGAGATGAAAGAATTGAATCAGCGGTGTTTCCCGAGTTAAATTTGACCGCTAAGCAAATTTTTAATGGTGGATAAGCGATCCGCGATCACATAGCTCAGTTGGTTAGAGCACTACAATGCCATTGTAGGGGTCAGCGGTTCGAGTCCAGTTTTGTCCATAGCTAAAACCCGCCCACAAAGCGGGTTTTGTTGTTTCTATAACCAAACTGGTAGATTTGGCATTCTCAATTACTGGAGTTTAGACTAAGAAAAGCTGGCTCAGTTAGAAACTGAGGCATAAAAAATTCATTGGGCAGCCAAATATA
>NZ_JAUBQR010000148.1:0-16566 GCF_036701385.1 Microcoleus sp. Pol12B4
TCTCTATTTTCAGCGCGGCTTCTTGGCTCTATCCTTTATGCAGCAAGCATTATAGGTACGTTGTCACCCGCTAAGGATCGAGCTTATTTGAGATGGCAATTCGCGGAGATAACAGTTCCCTCGCTTCTGGTAACTCCTGTTAGGCTGGATTGAGGTCGGCTTCTGCTTGGAGACTCACTCATGATAAATTCAAGTTTCTTTAAACATCAAAATACATTCATAATTTTCTAAATTTTCTAAATCGAGAAATCTGTCAACTTGCAAAGTTCCTATTTGTTCAAATCCCTGTTTTTGGTGAAACATTAGGGAACGAGTATTAGCTATTGGCTGGGTAACAATAAACAGCAAAATAAATGAATTTGGAAAAACTTGATAAATTTCTTTATACATAAATCGAGCAGCACCTCTACCCATCCAATCTAACTTAGTTGCTACTCTTTCGAGATAAAAATGCCGATCGCTGGTGACTCTTTTCTTAAAACCCTCATCTTTCCAGATAATTTTATCCAAGATTTCATCAAATATTTTGGGTTGTGATATAGCCACAAATCCCAGAATTTCCCCATCGGTTTTAGCTGCCACAAAATATCTGCATGAATTATTTAAGCTTTTGACAATCTCATCTTCAGTAATTTGTGTTAGTAAAAAGCCGCGCTCGATCGACGTATTTTGACTGCGCGCATGAGAATTGTGAATATTGACGATCGCCTGTATGTCCTCTCCATCGGCTTCTATAAAAGTTAGATATTCCATTGCATAGTGTGTAGGAACTCGCACAAGGAGCTTTAAGCCCCTTGCTACATGAGTAGAATTCTACCGCAGAACCCTAACTGCAACCACTCTGGGCCACATCGCGAGCATTTTCTTCAAACGCAGCCGTCAGCGCATCATCACCGCTCAAACCCGATGCGATCGCAATTGCTTCAGGATGGGCATCGGCGTAAGCCGAAACGTTGACTAAATCGGCAGCGGTGAGCCCAGGAGAGGCTTCTAGGAGTTCTGTTTAGAATATAAAACCAATCATAAAATTAATGACCACAACTGACTACACTCAACTTCATCACTTCCTGACTCGGAAACATTGGAAAGATGCCGACATTGAAACCAGACAACTAATGCTGCAAATTGCCGGGGCAGATTCCAGACAAGATCGCCTACTCACAGCCAACGACATTCAAAATTTTCCATGTTCCGAGTTAAAAAAGATAGATCGACTCTGGGTTAAAGCGAGTCGTGGACGTTTCGGATTTAGTGCGATCTCAAATCTCTATCAAGCAGTGGATGAGGATTATTTTGTCCTAGCCGATCGAGTGGGTTGGCGTAGTGAAAAAGATTGGATCGATTACGATAAAATTAATTATACTATTGATGCTCCTGTTGGGCATTTACCGATAACTTGGCTGGTTCCTACTTCATTTTGGATGTACTGGAATGCTCGCTTTGCTAGTGCTGGATGGAGGTTAATTCTCAAGCGAATAGCTGAATGTAACTTGTAAGATTTCTTCCTAATCTATCCTTTCCCCTTTCTATCGACATCAATTATAAATTCTTCGGAATGGTATTAACTATAGGATTTTTGGGCGCTTCCGTCCAAATGAGCAGTTTCTATTGCCCGGCTTATAGTTATGGTTGTGAATGGCTTTCCAATACTGCCTTAATACCATGACGAGTAAATAATTCTTGGAAAAATGACGTAATAGTTTCCTTGGCAGTGTCAAGAGCTACAAATTTTTCTCCATTCCTAGCAACGATTTCTCCTCCCCCAAACCGATATACCTCGTAACCAAGATTTCTAATTCGGCGATCCTCGGCAACCATTTCAGCATAACGAGATGGTGAAGCACGTCCGTTGTCATCTGAATAGTGTTAAATGCCATCGATTTCAATAACGATTCGAGTAGCATTAGCAAGTAATATCAGAAAGTCCATACGCTGGCGAACAAGTACCTGCTTACTTCGCTCACCCCGACTTCGTGGATCGTAATGAAGGTAAACTTGAGGCAGTAAAGCTGGTAAATTATCCTCTAGGATTGGCTTGAAAACTCTGAAATAATTAGCAAAAAAAACACGCTCAGCTTCAGATTGTAGAGATGCGTGTAAGCGGTTACCAAACTCAGATCTTGCTTCTGCATCATTACTAGGTTTCTTTGTCTGCTTACACCACCACTCAACAAGCATTGTCCATGTTAGGTTACCTGCTGGTGGTGGTTGATCGTAAACCAGGCATTTATCCTCATATCGCACGATGCGAATGTTCATATCCAAAGCATCATCGATAACGATGTCAGGCTTTAGGGTAGCGGCAAAAATAATATACTTCGGTACTCCATTTACGCCTGTCGCTCTTTTCCTGACTTTGTAAACTGGCAGTCCACCTTGTGAACCTTCTGCCCGAAGTTCAAAATCATCCTGTTGTAGCAATTCATCAAGTCGCTCCACAAGAACTCTCTGGTTCTGAGCTAATTGAACCTCAGGATGAACTAATCGCTCAACCAGTAGGCAAAATCTTTGATCTGGCCATTCTGTGAGTTTAAGTTTTCGGAAATATTGGGCAACTGAAATTCGTGAAGGCTTTATTTGCTGAGACTTTTCTCTAAAGAATAGTGGAAAGGCATTAAACGCTGTATTATGTAGATAGCCATCATCTCCAACCTCAGGCATAGAACTGCAGCCATACACAGAGATAGGAATAGCGGGATCCAAAAACTCTCTGAGTGTTAATCTTCCCCAAAAGCGAGTGTCCTCCAGACTTTCTACAATTCTGTAGCGACAGGTATTAGAAATTTGCTGAATGCCTCGGCTTTCTATCCACCAAAGAGCATCTTGAAGAAGTTGCAGGTTAGCATCTGAGGGTTGTGCACGAGTACCGGGATAAGAGATAAGCATTTGCTGTGCGACACGGATGATAGTGTCATCACTAGCTTCTGCTGTTACTTGGCGTAGATACTTATGCTTCCCACCATAAACCTCTACTTTTGGTAGTCCAAGTGTATCTTGAACTTCATGTAGTGTACTCCAAACTTCTAAGTCAGCGATAACTTCAGCTATTCTGTCTCGTAAATTTTCAAGAGCTTGTTGCACCTTTAACATTGAGGTAAGAACTTTGCTAATGTCATCAATACTATTTTAGCATCAATAAAATCCAGAAACAGGGTCTAGCCAACTATTAATTAAACTGCACCTGTGGGGTTGTACTCCATAACTTTTTCGGTAGTTTCCATCGCTCTCATAATAAGGGCAATCAAAATCGTTGTAGATATTTGTACTGCTCATTTTCTATTTGCTTTCGCAACTGTTGCAGCAGGAACAATCTGTGGGTAACTTCTTGATATTCTTCCTTAGATAGAGAACTACTTAATTGCTCCAACATGGCATCGCTTTCCTCAACAATTGCATTGCGAAAGAAGTCGCTAAGCTGGCGGCGATTGATTCCTGCTAATTCGATCACAGGAACTTCTACTGGTTCTCCATCCACTTTCATCTCCTTGATTTCAGATTTACCAATTCTACCAAACTCGGAGCGAGCTAGCCATTCGTAAAAATCGTTTGAAACCTCAATAGCTTCGGCTTCTTCTCGATCCTGCGAGTAAAATGCAATATCTAACATTAGTCCTCCTCAGATTCACAAGTCATAAATTCGCGATCGGGAATATTTTCTGCATAGGCAATGTCATTTTCATCAAACAGTTTCTTTGCTTTGTCTGTAATTTCTCCGGTAGTCAAAACGGCAGATATATTTCCTTTATTAACTATTTTTTTTGCTAAAGTCAGACCGATTTTTTTACGAGTTTTGACTTCAATGTATGGCATCCCTGTATTTTTGTCCGGTGTTTACAATTGATTGTATTTGGCATTGATTTCGCGAACTATTTCCTTGACTTGTGCTTCATCTTCTGCTCTGTAGTAAAGAATATCTCCATTCGGGTTACGGCCTCTTGTTCTTTCGCAGGGAATGCCCGCTGCTTGTAATTTATCCATAACCCATCCAATTAAATTTTTGTGAGCTTCTAAATGATAAATTAGTTCATCTTCATCAGTTTCCCATTCTTTTTCTACCATTCAATAATCCTCTTTTTATGCCACATAACAAGGGGCTTTAAGCCCCTTGCTACATGAGTATAATTCTAACGCAGAACCCTAGCTGCCGCCAATTCGGGCGACATCGCGAGCGTTTTCTTCAAACGCAGCCGTCAGCGCATCATCACCGCTTAAACCCGATGCGATCGCCCTTTCAATAGCCTGCAATACCCGCTTATAATCCCTCGGCATCACCTTCACAAACACCGGCACCATCTCATCCCACGCAGCCAGAACCTTCGATGCTTTCGCACTTCCAGTCAAATCAACGTGAGTTTGAAGCATCTGCCGCAAATCGCTAATTTCCTCAACATCCTCCAATTTTTCCAA
The DNA here is from genome assembly GCF_036701385.1 of Microcoleus sp. Pol12B4. NCBI lineage: Bacteria > Bacillati > Cyanobacteriota > Cyanophyceae > Oscillatoriales > Microcoleaceae > Microcoleus > Microcoleus sp. Pol12B4. Next base: position 4,408 of record NZ_JAUBQR010000148.1, read on the forward strand.
ATCCACCATCGACATATTGCAGCGAGTAGCAAAATCGCCCGCCTCATCCAAAATGTAAGCAACACCGCCACTCATACCCGCTGCAAAATTGCGCCCGGTTTCACCCAAAACTACAACTTTCCCGCCAGTCATGTACTCGCAACCGTGATCGCCCACACCTTCAACTACTGCATTCACGCCGGAGTTACGCACCCCAAAACGTTCGCCCGCAATCCCTCGGATGAAAACCTCGCCGGCTGTCGCGCCGTAAAGCACTACGTTACCGACAATCACGTTTTCCTCCGCGACAAAGGTAGAAGCTGACGACGGATACAGGATGATTTTGCCGCCGCTGAGCCCCTTGCCCAAATAGTCGTTAGCTTCGCCTTCGAGCTCCAGGGTGACACCCTTGGGCACAAAAGCCCCAAAGCTTTGCCCAGCGCTGCCTTGGAAGTGCAGGTGCACCGTGTCATCCGGCAAACCTTCCCAGTTGCGTTTGGTGATTTCGTTGCCGAGAATTGTGCCGACAACGCGGTTGACATTGGTAATCGGCAGTTTGGCCTGTACCTTTTCGCCGTTTTCGATCGCACCTTTGCACAAATCCAACAACACAGTCATATCCAGGGACTTTTCCAACCCGTGATCCTGCGCCATCTGACAATAGCGCCCGACATCCGCCCCAACCTCCGGCTGATAAAGGATTTTGGAGAAATCCAAACCCTTAGCCTTCCAGTGTTCCACAGCTTGCTGAGGTTCCAAAACATCAGTCCGCCCCACCATTTCATTCAGCGTGCGGAAGCCCAACTGCGCCATAATTTCCCGGACTTCCTGTGCGACGAAGGTCATAAAGTTTACCGTGTGGTCGGGGTCGCCGGTAAAGTTTTTCCGCAGCAGCGGGTCTTGCGTCGCCACGCCCACCGGGCAAGTGTTCTGGTGGCACACGCGCATCATGATGCAGCCCAATGTCACCAGCGGCGCCGTCGCAAAACCGAATTCCTCAGCACCAAGCAAGGCAGCAATTGCTACATCGCGGCCGGTTTTCATTTGACCGTCAGTTTCCACGACAATCCGGCTGCGGAGATTGTTGAGTACCAAAGTCTGGTGAGTTTCCGCCAATCCCAACTCCCAAGGTAAACCCGCGTGTTTGATCGAAGTCTGCGGCGAAGCGCCGGTTCCGCCGTCGTAGCCGGAAATCAACACGACATCGGCGTGGGCTTTCGCAACCCCGGCCGCGATCGTCCCGACTCCAACTTCCGACACGAGTTTGACGCTGATCCGCGCTTCCCGGTTGGAATTTTTCAAGTCGTGAATCAATTCTGCCAAATCTTCGATCGAATAAATGTCGTGGTGAGGAGGAGGCGAAATCAAACCCACACCCGGAGTCGAGTTCCGTACCTTCGCAATCCACGGGTATACTTTTTTACCGGGCAACTGTCCGCCTTCACCTGGTTTCGCGCCTTGCGCCATCTTGATTTGCAGTTCCCGCGCTTGGGAAAGGTACAAGCTGGTAACGCCGAAACGCCCGGAAGCAACTTGTTTGATCGCGCTGTTTTTCGAGTCGCCGCGATCGTTCGTCCAAGTATAGCGATCGGGATCTTCGCCGCCTTCACCGGTGTTCGATTTGCCACCAATGCGGTTCATCGCTACTGCTAGCGATTCGTGGGCTTCTTTAGAAATCGAACCATAACTCATCGCCCCAGTTTTAAAGCGTTTGAGAATAGATTCGATCGGCTCAACTTCCTCAATCGGTATCGATTCCCGCTGCTTGAATTGCAACAAACCGCGCAGGGTAAAATGCTGCTGGTTTTGTTCATTAACCAGCCCCGAATACTGTTTGAAAAGCGTATAACTGCCCTCGCGCACCGACTTTTGCAGCGCGTGAATTGTCTGCGGGCTAAACAAATGCGCCTCGCCTTCTTTCCGCCACTGATATTCGCCGCCGACATCGAGAGTATGTCCGCTGGATGGGCGGTCTGGGAAAGCGTGAGTATGGCGCAAAATTGCTTCTTGGGCGAGGACTTCGAGGCTTACGCCTTCAATCCGCGAGGCTGTCCAAGCAAAGTATTTATCGACTACGGATTTGTTTAAGCCGATCGCCTCAAAAATCTGCGCGCCGCGATAACTTTGAATTGTGGAAATCCCAATTTTCGAGGCAACTTTCGTCACACCTTTAGTTGCGGCTTTGACGTAGTTTTTGCAAGCTGTTTTGTACTCGACATTTAGCAGCAATCCTTCGCGGATCGAATCGGCGATCGTCTCAAAGGCCAAATACGGATTAATAGCGCCGCAACCGTATCCAATAAGTGTCGCAAAGTGATGCACTTCCCTCGGTTCGCCGGATTCGAGCACGAGTCCCGCCCGCGTGCGCGTTCCTTTGCGGATCAAGTGGTGGTGCAGGCCTGCAACTGCCAGCAGCGCCGGAATTGGGGCTTTGTCTGGACTGATACCCCGATCGCTCAAAATGATGATATTCACCCCGGAGGCGATCGCGCTGTCTGCTGCAGCAAAAACCTCTTCTAAGGCTTGTTCGAGACCTTTTACCCCGCTTTTGGGATCGAACAAAATCGGTAGTGTAATCGACCGGAAATTGCCCTCATTTACGTGTTTGAGCTTAGCTAATTCTTCATTGCTGAGAATGGGCGTTTTCAGTTCTATCAAATGACAGCTTTCGGGTTCCGGTTTGAGCAAATTGCGTTCAGCGCCGATCGTAGTTTCGGCAGAAGTTACAATTTCTTCGCGGATAGAATCAATAGGCGGATTGGTAACTTGAGCAAACAACTGCTGGAAGTATTCGTAAAGCAGTTTTGGGCGGTTGGAAAGCACCGCCAGCGGCGTATCCGCACCCATCGCGCCGACAGCTTCCACGCCATCTTTTGCCATCGGCGCTAACAGCAACCGCAGTTCTTCAAAGGTGTAGCCGAAAGCCATTTGCCGCTGGATCAATGTTTCGGGGTCGGATTCTGGCAATGCCGGCGCATCTTTCAGTTTGGCGATTTCGACCATGTGCTGGTCTATCCACTCGCGGTACGGGTGTTCTGTGGCGATTTTGGTCTTAATTTCTTCGTCAGAGACGATGCGGCCTTCCTCGGTATTTACCAGGAACATCCGCCCCGGTTGCAAGCGGCCGTTGGATGCAATCCGTTCCGGGGCGATCGGCAAAACTCCCGCTTCCGATGCCATAATTACCAAGTCGTCTTTGGTAACGCAGTAGCGGGAAGGGCGCAAACCGTTGCGATCGAGCACGGCCCCGATCGAAGTACCATCGGTAAATGCGATCGAAGCTGGGCCGTCCCAAGGTTCCATCAAGCAAGAATGGTATTCGTAGAAAGCCTTTTTCTCGTCACTCATCGACTCGTGGGCTGTCCAAGGTTCGGGAATCATCATCATTACGGCGTGCGGCAAAGAACGCCCAGCCAAAGTCAGCAATTCCAAAGCATTGTCAAAAATCGTCGAGTCGCTGCCTTCGATATTGATTAAATTGGGGATTTTCTTTAAGTCATCGCCGAATAGTTCCGATTCAAACAGCGATTGTCGCGCGTGCATCCAGTTAATGTTGCCGCGCATCGTGTTAATTTCGCCGTTGTGAGCGATGTAGCGGTAAGGGTGCGATCGTTCCCAACTCGGAAAAGTATTGGTGCTGAAGCGCGAGTGAACCAGGGCTAGAGCGCTTTCCATGTCTGGGTCGTGCAGTTCGGGATAGTAATCGCCGACTTGCACCGGCATTAACATACCCTTGTAGACAATCGTCCGGCACGAGAGAGTGGAATTATACCAATATGGGTCTGTGTTAGTCCTGCGGATGGCATTGTGAGCGCGTTTGCGGATGACGTACAGTTTCCGCTCAAAAGCCGCCTCGTCCATACCTGCGGCGCGCCGGAGGAACACTTGCTGCATGAAGGGTTCGCTAGATTTGGCGGTGTCGCCGAGGGACGAGTTGTCGGTGAGAACATCGCGCCAGCCCAGCACTTCTTGGCCTTCTTCGGCGGCGATTTCCTCAAAAATGCGTTTGCCGTTTTCGCGTTCAGTTTGATTTGGCGACGAGTAAATCGCGCCAACGCCGTACTCGCCGGCTTCGGGAAGTTCGATGTTGAGGGCCGCCGTTACTTTCTTGAGAAACTTGTGGGGTACCTGCATCAAAATCCCCGCCCCGTCTCCGGTGTTGGGTTCGCAGCCGCACGCGCCTCGGTGGTCGAGGTTCAATAGGATTGTCAGTGCCTGCTCGACAATTTCGTGGGATTTGTTACCCTTCATGTGTACGATGAATCCGACTCCGCAAGCGTCGTGCTCGAACTGCGGATCGTACAGACCTTGCTTTTGTGGCAGTCCGTTGCTGTTCATTTTGATGCTCCTGTCAAAGTGGCGAAAAGATGTTGATCTAGAGTAGAGGATGGGATGCCGATCGATCTAGTATCATGTATTATATGTGGATCTACTCAATTGGGTAGAGCTACCAAAAAATCCAAACTTATTCGATCCGAGTAAAAAAATAGTTAAAGCCGATAACTTAACTATGGAACCCGGAGGTTAAAGATTTATACTTAAAGACTCTTCAATTATTAGCGTATCTCCTGAAATTATGGGTGGAACTCCAGTATTTGCTTGTACGAGGGTTCCGGTACAAACACTTCTAGACTATCTAAAAGCAGGAGAATCCATTGATGATTTTTTAGATGGATTTCCCACTGTAACTAAAGAGCAAGTTATCGCGTTGCTGGAACAGGTATAAAAACAGCTCGTTGGCATGGTAGCATAACGCATTAAGCTTCTTTTGGATGAGTGTATAGATCGCAAATTTGCCCGATAATTTGTTGACTATGAGATAAAAGCAGTTCCACAAAAGGGATGAGCAGGTGTAAAGAATGGTCAACTTCTTGCACTTGCAGAAGCAGATTTTGATGTTTTCATCACCGTCGATCGCAACTTATCATTTCAACAAAATTTACCACAGTTTGATATTGCGGTAATTGTTCTACAAGCACCATCTAATCGCTTGGCAGATTTGAAGCCTTTAGCTTCAAAAGTTTTAGCGATTTTAGCAATGGCAACTACTGAACAAGTTACGATTGTCAGTGCATAGTTTTAATAAATACGCTCTATGGAGTTATTCCCAACTACTCAATCCCCGATCGCCAATCAACTCTATCATAACTTTATCGCACTGTTAGTCCGACTTTATCCTCAGCGTGTGGGTGACATTCTCCACCAGCATTTTGCCGACTAAACAGCAATGAGTATTTCTGAAAAATTGCAAAAAGTCGCTCGACTCAAAGCCTGGTTAGATAGCTTTCCGTCGCTTTCTTGCACCCTGGTTGCAGAATTGAAAAAACTCTATAGCAATCCTTGCAGGAGTCGTAAATTTTTGACCCCACCCCAACCCTCCCCCGATCAAGAAGGAGTAAGAAATTCACAAATGATTTAGGATGGCTATAGGACGTTCGGTTTACTTATCACTGCTTCACAAAACTTATCCAAACTTATTCAAGTCTAACTATTCTACCACTTTTCATACCAGAGGGTGTCTAACCAGATGCTAGAAGTTTTGCAGCAGCAGTCTCAAGAGCTGGATTAGGATTCACCTTTAATCAATATTCAAGGACTAGCGCCGTTTCTATGAAGATTTGATGTAGATTGGGGCGATCGATCTAATAACAGGTGACAACACCTATGTTGGTTTTGCTATGGTTGTTAAGGCAAGTCGATCGGGCTGAGCACAACTCTTGCAAAACTCTACAGTCGGCTAACCAGTCCCCGCAGGTGGGCTTCGATTTTAACTATAGATTAGTTAATCTCAAAAAACAACGTCGTTTACCAAAGGATTCAGCAAGCAATCCTCAAGGAGTGAAAATCATGGTTCAGATTCAAGAAATTTCTCAAGTATCTACCCTGCACGCACCTGCAGCACCCAACGGAATAGCCGCTACAGAATTGCGGCCTTGGGGCTCATTTACGACTCTAGAAGAAGGCCCAGGATATAAAATTAAGCGGATCGAAGTTAAGTCTGGACACCGCCTCAGCCTGCAAATGCACCACCACCGCAGCGAACACTGGATTGTGGTTTCAGGTACTGCAAAAGTTACTTGTGGCGAAACTGAACAAGTTCTGTTTACAAATCAGTCTACCTACGTTCCTCAATGCACTTCTCACCGCCTGGAAAATCCGGGAGTTATCCCCCTGGTTTTAATTGAGGTGCAGAATGGCGAATATCTCGGAGAAGATGATATTATCCGCTTTCAAGACGATTATGCTCGTAATGAAAAGGCTAAGTAACTCACGTTGCTAAAAATATAGGGGTAAGGTGCGCGGTCCGGCGCACTTTACATTCTCCGGGTAAGGTAGACGCCTAGGCACATTCTACATTTTCAAAACTCAACATTACTTCCGAATTACGAATTACCAATTACCAATTACCAATTACTCATAATGATTCATCTGAGCAAAACAGCAGCAACAGAAGTAACGCGCCTCAAGTCGAAGCATGCCAACCCCAATGCTTTATTTCGTCTGGGCGTGGAATCGAGCGGCTGCTCCGGTTTGTCTTATACAATGGCATTTGACGATGCGCCAGCCCCAGAAGACGCTCTATGCGAGTCGGAGGGAATTGAAGTTGCGATCGACCCCCAGCACTTAAAATATCTCAATGAGCTCACCTTGGATTATTCAGAAGACTTGATGGGCGGAGGTTTCCGATTCCACAATCCCAATGCCGCCCAAAGCTGTAGCTGTGGCAACTCATTTTCTGCCAAGGAATAATCAATATGATGACAGTCAAAGACTTAGAAAAAGTCCAAAAAACCTTCAAAGAAGCCGGTCAAGACTACCAAGTTGAACTAGAAAGCGGGAAGATTATCATTGTGGGCCCGTCAGACATTGTATCTAGTGAAATTGGCATTCGCTTGAGTGCCTTTCTCTTCGTTTGGGTGAATCCCCGCCGTTTGGGTCGAGTTTTTGACTCTGCAGGCGGCTTTATTTTACCTGATGCTAACCTTACAGCACCTGATGTTTCTTTTGTCCGAGCCGCACGTCTCAGGCAAAGTCCCCGTTATTTCGCAGAATTAGTCCCAGACTTGGTAGTAGAAATTAAATCACAGAGCGATCGCATTAAACCGCTAGAAAAAAAAATTCATAATTTCCTAGAACTCGGAGCGCAAGTAGGAATTTTGATCGATCCAGATGAAGAAACTGTAACAGTTTATCGTCAGGAAGGTGAACCGATTGTGTTGGGAAATGAAGATATTTTGACTGTCCCCGAACTTTTCCCTGGTTGGGAATTGCCAATTCTTGAACTGTGGCCGCCAATTTTTACTGAAGCAGAAACTCAAACTGAAGCCTAATAAAGTTTATGCAGGTTTTAGATGGCCAGAAATGCGAAAAGCCTCTCTTCTCTTCCTCTGTGTCATCTGCGCTCTCTGCGGTTAAATAATTCCTATGCAACCGTAAACGATATGAGTGCAATGGAAAAGCTTTCAATCAAGCTGGCGTACCGAGAATAATCCACTGCATTAACTGCTGCCACTCCGGAGATTGAGCTAATAAATCTGCATCGAATTCATTTCCCGCATCCTGCGAAAACTCGGCGAAAGCTTCCGCCCAATTAATTACTGTTTCCACAGGCAAATAAGGCGTATAATTCCAAGAACGCTGCAAAAACTCTACCATCTCAACAGAATGACCGGTGCGGTATAAATACCAAGCAATCCAAACTAAGGTACTGTACTTGATTTGCTTTTCCAACAAACGTATTTTATCCGGCAACTCGGGGCGGGCAAAAAAATTGTCCATTACTGCGGCGAGGGATCTAGCCTGCGGTAAACCTTTGTACATGGCACTTTGTTCGTGCTGGCGGTAGCAAACAGTTACTTGTTGCAACCACTCTGCTTCGCATCCCATTAAGGCTAAACGCAGCACTAAATCTGTATCTTCCGCCGGGGGAAATCGAGGATCAAATCCGCCGGCGCGCTCTAACCACTGACGGCGAAATACCATTGCGCTGGGTAAGACTGGTTTCCACCGCAGCCACATTTCTAAGTCTAATTTAGGGACATTTTGCCAGGGTTTGACATCTTTTAGCGGTTCGCCTATACTATTAACTAGACGCCAGCCACTGTGAACTATTCCTAGATTTGGTCGCGCTGCAAATACAGCCATTTGTGCTGCTAATTTGTCGGGAAAAAAGTAGTCGTCAGCATCAAGAAAAGCTATAAATTCTCCTCGGGATAGCTCGATGCCGCGATTTCTGGCAATCGAAACTCCTTGATTTTGTTGGTAAATGTAGCGAATTCGATCGCCATATTTCTCTAAAACTAACTTGGTATCGTCTCGGGAGCCGTCGTCTACGACAATAATTTCCCAGTTAGCATAGGTTTGGTGCAGAACGCTATCTACGGCTTGGCCGACGTAAGCAGCGCAGTTGTAAGCCGGAATTACTACGCTCACCTGGGGGGTGCGATCGATCGTAACATTACTCATAATTAATTATCTTAAATTCGATTGCGCCTCTATTTTACAATGAGCTTAGGGTGCGTCAGGAACTGACGCACCCTGTAAGGGCTTCTTGTGTTCATTAATTTGGGGTCAAGAATTTGCCAAGGAAAGTTGGTGCGAGTTCAGTAAATCATGGGGGCGAATTGCCAAAGGGTAGCGATCGCCTTTTACCTTCAAATACTTGTCAGCTATTTGCAAAACCTGTTCGGGATTAGCTGGCTTGCTCAAAAAATCCGAAGCACCTGTCAATTTCGCTCGCGTGCGGTCAATTATACCGTCTTGACCGGTCAAAAATACGATCGGAGTTTCCCGGAAAGCCGGTGTCTTCCGCAAAAAATTGCACAAAGCAAAGCCACTTGTCTTCGGCATCACCACGTCCATAAAAATTAAAGCAGGCTTTTGTTTGGCGAGGATACCGACTCCCTGCATTGGGTCTTGAATTTTTAGGACTCGATATCCCTCCGGCAACAAAATTTGCTCTAAAAATTCGCATACTGTCGGACTGTCATCGATACAGGCAATCAAAGGGCGACCAGGCCCTGCAATAGCTGCGGCCAGGCGCCACTGTTCTATAGGCGACGGCAAGTCTGGTACTGTTCGGAAATTTACTAAACCCTGTTTGATGTAATTAACTAAAGCGCGAGTTGCCACTGTCACGCACTGCTTTTTCTTAAATGCAATATCCCAAAGAGTATTCTCGCCGTTGAATACGTTACCCAAAGCGATCAAAGAATTAGAACTAAATCGATTTTGCTGCAACTGAGCCGACGCTTTTAAAAGCGGTGCTTGTTCTGGATCTACCAGCCACAAACCCATTGCTTTCCACTTCTGCCAAATTTCTTCTGTACAACACAGAACTTTCTCTACTTCTGTTAAAGACAGCAGCAAAGAAGAGGTAATTGTAGAAAAATATTTCTGGGACGGACGCCACTCCCGGCGCAAACCCGATTGACCGATCAGAGCAAATAACACTTCGGAAAGACTGGTGTGGACGATCGCCCTAGCTTGTTCCAGACTCATTTCGCTGGCTGCTATCCCTCGCTGAAGCAGTTGATATTCCCATAGTTCTCCAGCATCGAGGTCTCTGAGATCCACATGAAAGTTTCTACAGTGTTGCCCGATCGCCCTGTACCAGCGCCTCGATCTGTGGGACCCTCCCGTGGCATAAACCAAACTACCCTGAAAAAAGTAAAGCTGCCACTGTTGTTCCCCTTGCTCTAACAGCAGTTTCCCCGTTGCTTGTTTCTGGCTGAGTACAGCCAGAGTATGGGACAACATTTTGTATCCGATTGCGGTAGCAGACATATCAACTCGCATCCCCTGTACTCTGTTTGTACCATTATATAGCTGCTGAGTTTTGAAAGATAACAGTGATATTACTGAATTTGGCTTAAAAAAAACCACTAATTATGCGAATTTAACCCCATCAGGGAGTGATTCCCCTCGGTAGTTTTAGCCAGTAGGATGCCACGCCTATTTGCACTATTAACTAATCACTAAAATCCAGCTTCTAACTAATAACTAATTGCCCTCGCTATCTTTGGGAGGCACTGCATCGTAACCCCCTGGATGAAAAGGATGACAGCGCAAAATCCGCTTAACTGCCATCGAACCGCCTCGGGCGGGCCCAAATCTTTCTATTGCTTCGATCGCGTATTGCGAACAAGTTGGCTGAAATCTACAGGCGTTAGGCAGGTAAGGAGAAATCCCCATTTTGTAACCTCGGATTAATCCGATCAGCAATATTTTCACAATTTTTACCTCAGCGATTAATTAGATTAATAGCAAAATCTCGTCCCGTACCGCTGTAAGCTAGGTGAATCGAAGGCATTCTCAGCATTTAAACTTCCGCTAACTTTTCCAGTACCAATTATACCTATTTTCATTTTTATTTTAGATAGCTACAGCACAATGTGAGGAGATAATATGGTACTTGTCTCTGAGTTCGCTACTTGACCGATACCTAAAAAATTACCGTCTCGATCGTACACCTGCAACGGATAGGGAGGTTGGGGTATTGGGTTGTCGGAGGGATTGTTCCTACTGTCCTCCTCTCCCCCGATCGGTGTTTCGGGAATCGGGAGGCGCTGTCCTTGAAACCAGCGTTTGGTATATTCAGGGGAAAGGACGATCGCCCCTAAATGCCCCAAAACCGCCGATGGCAAAATCGGGCAGAATTTATTTTCCTGCAATAGCAGTTCCAATTGTTCAAAACTGAGGCTTTCCTCGATCGAAAAACCGCTACTTTCGGTGCGAGTCAAACAAGCCAAAGTGCCGCCTGTATTCAACACCGCACCCAAATCCCGCGCGATCGCCCGAATGTAAGTACCCGCCCCGCAGGCGATCGACAAGTCCAATTCAGGAAAATCCCCCGGCCGCCAATCCAATATTTCCAGCCGGAAAACCTCAACATTTCTAGCAGCAACTTCCACAGTTTCGCCTTTTCTAGCTAACTCATAAAGGCGTTTTCCTCCCACCTGCACCGCACTAAAACTAGGTGGAAACTGCTCAATTTTTCCTATAAATTTTGGCAGTGCAGCTTGCACTTTTTCCAAACTCAACTCTGGCACCGATCGAGAATGGATAATTTCTCCTTCTAAATCGTCAGTAGCGGTAGTTAAGCCAAACCGAATCGTGCCTCGGTAAGCCTTATTGTGTTGGAGATATTGCAGCAGTCTGGTTGCTTTACCCAGGGCGATCGGCAAAACGCCTGTCACAGCAGGATCGAGGGTTCCTCCGTGTCCGACTCGCTTGAGTTTCAATAGCCGACGCACTCGCCCCACGCAGTCGTGAGATGTCATGCCTGCAGGTTTGTTGAGATTGAGAAAACCGTCAGTAGTCATTAGGAAGAAGGAAGAAGGAAGAAGGAAGAAGGAAGAAGGAAGAGGGAAGAAGGAAGAAGGAAGAAGGAAAAAGGAAGATGAAAAGTTTTGAGATTGCTTTCCTTCGCATCGTGAAAGCTAACGTTATTCGCAACGGGAAAGCGGTTTTGAGTTAAAAAGTTTAACATTCAAAACTTAAAACTACAAAGTACCCGCCAGCCTAATTATCAATTCCCAATTCCCAATTCCCCATTCCCCATTAAAGAATAAAGTCTGCCTGAGTGATAGAAGCGCGGGCAACTCCGAATAAAGTAGCCAGAGTTTCCTTGGTGCTTGTAAGCTGAATAATTGTACTGGGGGAAGTTCCGGCCCCAGCAGAAATGGTGAGTGCGCCAAAAGTAAGGCCGGCAGCCAAGCGAATTTGATCCGTACCATCAGTAAAATCTGTAATCACATCAGCATCTGCCTGACGCCCGATCGCAAAAGTATCGTTTCCGACGCCGCCAGTTAAAGTATCTCGCCCGCGATCGCCCGATAAACAGTCATCGCCGATGCCACCAAACAGCGAGTCATCGCCGGCACCCCCAAAAAGCGTGTCATCGCCCGCGCCTCCCAACAAAGTATCGGTGTCTTGGTTGCCAAACAGCAAATCATTGCCATCGTCGCCCAGCATAGAGTCAGAACCTTTGCCGCCGTAGAAAGTATCGCCGCCGGCGCCACCCAAAACGCTGTCGCGGCCGGCACCGCCGAACAGCAAATCATTCCCAACGTCGCCCAGCAGTGAGTCATCGCCGTCGCCACCGTAGAGGGAATCGTCTGCGCCTAAGCCCAAAATGCTGTCAGGGCCACCCAAACCAAATATCAAGTTAGCGCCCGC
>NZ_JAUBQR010000149.1:0-16449 GCF_036701385.1 Microcoleus sp. Pol12B4
ACAATGTGAGGCAAAATCTGCAAATTATTAAAATCCCCAGTCCGAATCTTCCAGCGCCAAGGAAACACATTATCATCCCCGATAATATAAATCCCCAACTCACCCTTGCCGCTTTCAACGCGGACATAATGTTCGCCCTTGGGAATCTTAAAAGTCGGCGCTACTTTTTTGCCAATAAACTGATAGTCAAAACCATTCCATTCAGATTTTGGTCCGCTTTCGAGTCGCTTCGCTTCCAAATTCTCGTAAGACCCACCGGGGAGTCCTTTCAAGGCTTGATAGAGAATCTTAACCGACTCGCGCATCTCCCGAACCCGCACCAAATACCGGGCCAAACAATCGCCAGCAGCTTCGGTACAAACTTCCCAGTCGAAGTCGTCGTAACATTCGTAATGGTCAACTTTTCGCAAATCCCACTTAACGCCGGAAGCGCGCAACATGGGACCGGACAGTCCCCAGTTAATCGCTTCTTCGCGAGAAATAGTACCCAGGCCTTCAATCCGGCGGCGGAAGATTGGATTGTTGGTAATTAAACGTTCGTACTCGTCAATTTTGGGAACGAAATAATCGCAGAAATCTTCGCATTTATCTACCCAACCGTAGGGCAAATCTGCGGCGACTCCGCCAATGCGGAAATAGTTATTATTCACCATGCGATAACCTGTAGCGGCTTCCCACAAGTCGAGAATTGGTTCGCGATCGCGCATAGTATAGAAAAAAGGAGTTTGTGCCCCTACGTCCGCCAAAAACGGCCCCAACCACAACAAATGGTTAGCAATCCGGTTCAACTCCAGCATGATTACCCGAATGTAACTCGCCCGTTTGGGGACAGCAATATTCGCCAACTTTTCCGGCGCATTTACTGTCACCGCTTCGTTAAACATCCCCTCGGCATAGTCCCAGCGGCTCACGTAGGGCACGTACATCACGTTGGTGCGATTTTCGGCGATTTTTTCCATCCCGCGGTGCAGATACCCCAAAACAGGCTCGCAGTCAACCACATCTTCCCCGTCCAGGGTGACAATTAACCGGAGTACCCCGTGCATGGAAGGGTGGTGCGGCCCCATGTTGAGCACCATCGGTTCGGTTCTAGTCTCAATTCTTGACATAATTAAATGAATTAATGATTACTGACTATTGTTGATTTTTGTTTCGCTGTTATAGATTATGAAGGATATCGAGCTCTGTGAGAAGCATACCCCTGGATCAGATGTCAGTATTGACACCTATCACGTTCCAGTTTTGGGTCAAGAATTAATTGCGGGTTTGGCTGTGCGTCCAGGGGGACACTATTTGGACGCGACGCTTGGGGGCGGCGGACACACGAGTTTGATTTTAGCGGCGGCGCCAGATGTTACAGTGGTGGCGATCGACCGCGATGAACAAGCCATCCGTTTTTGCCAAGCCAGATTTGCCAACTCGCCCGTTGAGTTTTGGCACGGCAACTTTGCTGAATATCAGTCCCCAGAGGCCGAATTTGATGGTATCATAGCAGACTTGGGCGTCAGCTCTGCTCAGTTCGATACACCGGAACGAGGATTTAGTTTTCGCCACCCAGCTCAACTAGATATGCGTATGAACCAGCAGCAATCTTTGACGGCAGAAGAGATTATCAACCACTGGGAAGAAGTTAAACTAGCAGATATTATTTACAAGTACGGCGAGGAACGACTGTCGCGGCGCATCGCGAGGCGGATTGTGCAAGGGCGTCCTTTTCAAACTACAACAGAACTTGCAGGGGCGATCGCCTCCAGCTTCCCCCCCAAGCAGCGCAACGGCAGAATCCATCCTGCCACCCGTACTTTCCAAGCTTTAAGGATAGCTGTGAACTCCGAACTCGCTTCTTTAGAAACTTTCCTCAACCAAGCGCCAAAATGGTTAAAACCAGGTGGGAGAATCGGAATCATTACATTTCACAGTCTGGAAGACCGACCAGTCAAGCACCAACTCAGAGGAACACCCAGCTTGCAGGTACTGACAAAAAAGCCGATCGGGCCACAATCCGAAGAAGTCGCTAGAAATCCCCGCTCTCGTTCTGCTAAGCTCAGACTGGCAGAAAGAATAACTTGATTCAGCAGTAGTAATATGATTGCTGCAAAAAGTTCAGAGATTAGGGAGAATTGCATGCAGCAATCAAGTGCGATTGGGCACAGGTGTAGGTAGGGAATAGCGCCAACAACCCACCACTAACCCTCCGGGTACAGTGGGGCTTGAAATACAGCCAGTGTTGACCAGACTTAGGTAGCAATACCTGCCTTAGTAGTAAGTGTTAAAATTCACACCGAGGACAGTGCCCAGCTAGTTAAGAACTCTGCAATCAGAGCATTAATTAGCCGTTTTGAATGCTGGTGTGTTTAGAAAAGTACCGACTGCTAACAAGGTCATTGCTCGTATCACAGCGTGAAAGCTCACTCGGAAATTTTCCCTATTGAAGCGGCCTACCGAGGCGGGTTACAGTATCGAAAGCCTCTCATCTGTCGTGCGAACAGATGGTGCGAAAGGAATGCTCACCTTAAGGTAAAACGGGTTTCTTTAACTCAACTTGACGTAACTGATATGTTGCATATATCCAGCCCCCCTTTTCCTCCCACCACCTTGCTGAATACAGCTATGGTGGGGGTTTTCAAGGGGGAAGAAAGATGAGTAGGGGAGATGGAAGCAAGCTGAAACTGATGGTAGTCGATGACGAACCCGATAACTTGGATTTATTGTACCGGACGTTTCGACGCGACTTTCAGGTTTACAAAGCAGATAGCGCCCTCAGCGCCTTGGAAGTTCTAGACGAACAGGGCGAGATGGCGGTGATTATATCTGACCAGCGGATGCCAGAAATGAATGGCACCGAGTTTTTGGGGAAAACAGTCGAGCGATTTCCCGATACGATTCGGATTCTGCTAACGGGATACACCGATGTTGAAGATTTGGTTGAGGCAATCAACTCAGGTCAAGTTTTCAAATACATCACCAAACCGTGGAATCCTGAAGAACTCAAATTGGTGATCAATCAAGCCTCAGAAACTTACAAATACTACAAGCAGCGCAGCGTTGCATTGCGCCGCGCTTTACGCAAGGAATCTCTGTTCAATGAGGTAATGAGCGTGATTCGCGGGTCGCTAGATTACTCTAGTATGGTACAAACTATTGTTCAAACCGTAGGTCAAACTTTTGAGGCCAACTATTGTATGCTGCGGCCGGTAGAGAGTGATCGACTATTGCCGAGTACCTTCCCCTACCAAGCCCAAACCGACGATGCCAGTAGCTTTTCTTTTGATGAAAATTTGTTGGTTCAAGCAGTAGCCAGCCGCCAAACTCAAGTGAACCCAAACAGCGGGGGGGACGGTAAATCGGTTGAGATTGCCGTGCCCCTGACTTACCAGCAAGAATTACTGGCGGTACTGGCTTTGTGCCAGATTGGCGGCACTAACCCTTGGTCGGCAGAAGATATAGAGTTAATAGAAGGTGTAGCAGCTCAAGCTGCTCTCGCCCTGTCTCAAGCTAAGCTCTACCAGCGCACTCTGGATTTAGCCAAGCAGATGCAAAACGAGTTGGAAGTGGCTCGCCAAATCCAAACAAACTTGTTGCGCCAAAGTTGGCCGGATTTTGAAACTGTTAGGGTGCAAGCTTGCTGTTATCCCGCGCGGGAAGTTGGTGGCGACTTTTTTGAAGTCTACGTCCACTCCCAAGGGGATATTTGGATAGCGGTGGGAGATGTTTCGGGTAAGGGAGTTCCGGCTGCTCTATTTATGGCCAGCGCGATTTCGGTGATGCGGCGGGAACTTTCCCAAGAAGTTTCTCCAGAGCCAGATCAAGTTATGCAGAACATGAATAGCAGTATGTCTGACGACCTGATCGGCAACAACCATTTTATTACAATGGTTGTAGCTCGTTACACTCCGTCTAGCGGACACCTCGCCTTTGCTAATGCCGGTCACATTTACCCGATTGTTTGGTCTCACTCGGAGGTGAAAGCTCAAGCCGCTAGCGGTAAAACGCCAGCCGAGCCTAATTTCCTGAAAGCTCGTGGCATTCCCTTGGGGATACTACCAGTTTGGAGAGGCAAAGCAGGTGCGATCGAATTAAAGTCAGGAGATGTATTTCTGCTGACGAGTGACGGGATTACTGAAGCTAGCGTCACCACTGAAGGGGTCTCCGGGGGTGTACCAACCCGTTCTATGCTACAACAAGAAGGGCTTTGGCAACTGTTGATTCAGGAGCCTGGTTCCT
This sequence comes from Microcoleus sp. Pol12B4, assembly GCF_036701385.1. Lineage (NCBI taxonomy): Bacteria > Bacillati > Cyanobacteriota > Cyanophyceae > Oscillatoriales > Microcoleaceae > Microcoleus > Microcoleus sp. Pol12B4. The sequence goes on from NZ_JAUBQR010000149.1 coordinate 4,225, forward strand.
TCAACTTGGACAATTTGTTGGCTCACATCCGAGCCGACAATCCCGTTCAGGAAGACGACCAAACCATACTCTCTTTGGAGGTTCTTTGAATCTGTCAGCGACTCCCGACCCATAGTCGGGGGTGAGAGCCGAAAAAACTTAAGCGCTGCTGGTTGACGGCTCACAGAGTAGTCCTGCAAAGGACGGTATTATCGTCAACAGTAAAAAACCTAGCCGGCGATGGCGCAGCTAGTTTCGTGAATCGCTTTTCTGGGGGATTCAACACCTGTAAAAGGTTAAGGTAGAAGGCATTGGTCAGAAAAAACCCAAGCTTAAAAGCCAGAGATTGAAACAAAGATTTTTTATACCTCGCTGCTTGCAGTCTCGGTATAATTATCAATTGTTAATGGGCTTTAGACCCATAACTAAAGTTTTCAACTATACTCTTAACTTCTGCCTTCTACCGAATGACCAATGCCTGATTTTTAAACAGAAAAGGCTAGTGTCCCCCGAGTAGCGACAAGTATTGAGGCCGAATCCATTCGGCGCGTCGTGTTTCATACCTAGTGTGAAGACACAGGGTTTTCAAACTTACGGGATTTTTTTATGAATACTGAGCTTCATGTGCCAAGCGACTTGCGGTTTTTAACAATTGTTGAAAATTGGTTGCTGAGCAGTTTGGAAGTAGAGCTAGGAGAGCACGTCGATTGGCCGCGTCAGTCGAATCGTTTGCGCTTGGTGTTAGCAGAAGCCTATTCTAACGTGATCCGCCATGCTCACAAAGATCAACCCAATTTACCCGTTTTAATTCGCTTGAATTTAAAAAATAGGGATATTGGTTTAGAAATTTGGGATTACGGTAAAGGTTACGAAATGGATACTTACAATCCTCCGAGGCCGGAAGCTAAACAGGAAAGCGGCTACGGCTGGCTGATTATGAGTAGACTTATGGATCGCGTGGACTACACTTTGCAAATAGACGGTCGCAACTGTCTAAAGTTGGAAGCGAGTTTGCCGGAAAAATCTTAATTAGTCATTAGTCATTAGTCATTAAGGATTGGCAATGCACTTTTTGACTCGCTTTGGCTGTCTGTCGCACGCTGCGGTGACAGCCAGTTTTTCGTGCAGTAGCGTCCCTCTCTAAGAAGCTGTAAGATTGTAGGGGTAAAGTCCAGATCCCACAAATACCAAAGAAACGGGATTTTTATACCGTGAGTGGCACTTCACCAAAAGATTTGGATAAAAACCCGGTTTCTACCTCATTATGGCGATAAGCAGCCGATTGACCTGTCGATCGCACGACTTTAACTATTACGTGCGATCGACAGGTCAAACCCCAATAGGCAATTTAAATCTGAAACAGCTTATTAAACATCAAATTTCTTATGTGACCGCAGGTTTAGCAATTCTTGGGGAGAAGCTAACAGTTTGACCGTCACAGAAAGGATTTTTTGGTCAGAATTGAGCAAGAACAGCCATCCGACATTAACACCAAATGCGGAAGTTTGCACCCGGCCGCTGACCTGAACTTCTACCTTGCCATCTTCTAAAATTTGGCTGACACCTTTCTGGGGTTCTAGCTGCATTCCTCGTGCTTCTTTTTTTAGATAAATGGCGATCGCAATCCTGCCGATAATTGGATCTTCAAACGGCGCGTGCAGAACCCCCTCATCGGCAAATAAATTAGCAGTCGCTTCAAAATCCCCCGCATTTAAAGTTTCAAAATATTGCAGTATCCCTGGGATTGTGATGCCTGCAATCTTTATAGAGTTAGTTAAAATAGGTCGAGTTGTGGCGGTCATAAAACAAGTGATTTCAAATGAATGAGTATACTGTAATCATTCTCTTTGTCGCAGCAAATCCCTCAAAAGATATAAGTAGGGGTAGGAAAATAATTCTCCGAAAAAAGGAGGAATCGGGAACCGCAGAGCCTCGATCGCAGCTTTCAGAGCGATCGACCAAAATCAATCCTACTTTCAAAAAATACAAGTGTAGCCAAGCTGTAAACCCTGATACCATCAGTCATTTTCCCTTTTTCAATTCTTGAATCTAAAATTTAAAATTTCAAATCTAAAATGATATAAACCCAGACACCTAAAGGCATCTGGGTTTCTGGGCAAGCCTGTTTAACAGAGCAAACAAGAATATTCTATTTGCGGATCAAATTGAGCAATTCTTTAGGAGATGCCAACAAGTCGATCGCCACAAAGAAAATTTGACCTTGGGGATCGAGCAAAAACCGCCATGCAATGTTCATTCCCACATTCGATCCGAACCAGGGAGTTTCGACTTTACCGGTGACTTTCACTTGGCGGTAGCCATCTTCTGCGGGTTCCGATACGCCTCGCTCGGGCATCATTTTCAGTCCGACGCACTCTTCCCGCATATAGTTGAGGATAGCTTCGCGACCAACGATCGGCTTTTGGAAAGGCGGTTGCAGGGCACCTTCTTCAGCAAATAAACCGACGGCTGGGGTGAAGTCGAAAGCGTTCATGTAGTCGATGTAGCTGAGCACAGTCTGCTCGCTAATACCCTCAATTGTGGTTTTTACCCGCTCTTCTGGAGCGGTGGGAGTGCTGCGCGGGGCAGAGCGTTTGCCATACTCTTGGTTAAAAGCAGGGTCATAGCCCATGTTAACTACGGTATTCCGAAGTACGGTAATTTGCTGGCCTGGATCGAGTTTCTTGATGGTTTCGAGAACTGCGGTGGCTTCGGGAGACATTTGATAGCCAGCGGGGATCGGAGCGACAAGGCCCTGTTTCATCAACTGTCCCAACTCGTACCAGAAACCGAGTTTGGTGTTGACGCGCAAGGAAGTGTAAATCCGACCTATCGTTGTGTCGGCGTTGCTGGCTAGGTCAAACATGGTTTTGCTTTGAGCAGCAGGCGACATTTGCTTGATTTCGCTCAGAATGCCTTCGACAAGCGCCATGCTGGCTACTCCCGGTGCTGCTGCGGTAATGGAAACGCCCATTTCGGTGTAGGCATACCAGAGCAGTGCGAGTTGGTCTTCAACGCTGAGTTTGTAGAACGCTTCCGTGGTAGCCGGAACAACGCTAGCAATCTCGGTGTTGGAAAAAATAGATTGAGCTGATTGAATACTAACTGCCATGTGTATGCTGTGAGATTCGCTGTCGGTTTTACTTGCGTACTTGAATTAGCGAATCGAATTCTCCCTAAATTAAATTATGTAACATTTTTGACATTTTGGAGTTCAAATTTATAAATATAAAGATTGTAAAAGAATTATCAATACTGTCCCAAAATTACTCTTAAAGTTACTAGACTTATGGCACAAATTGTGCAGTGGTTTCTTACGTGATGAAACAATCAATTAATAGCGATCGCATTAAACAAAAAGCCATTGAGTTGGGCTTTCACAAAGTCGGTATTGCCTCAAAAGACACGGATTTCGATCTAGAAAAACAAAGATTGCAAGCTTGGCTTGACAAGGGTTATCAGGCGGATATGGCATGGATGGCAAACCCGAAACGGCAGGATATTCGATTAATAATGCCAGAGGTGCAGTCCTTAATATGTGTCGCCATCAACTACTACACACCTCACCAACGCCCCTCAAATCCCCCTTGTGAGGGGGGGGTCGAGGCAGGGGTCGAATATGCTAAAATCTCTCGCTACGGTTGGGGACGGGATTACCATAGAATTTTGCACAAAAAACTGAAGGTTTTGGCAAATTGGGTGCGATCGCAAGGCGAGGGAATTGAAGCGCGGTATTATGCTGATACCGGACCGGTTCAGGATAAAATGTGGGCGCAACGTGCCGGGATTGGCTGGATTGCCAAAAATGGTAATGTAATTTCGCGCGAATACGGTTCTTGGGTGTTTTTGGGAGAAATCTTGACTAATTTGGAGTTAGCGCCCGATGCACCCCATACGGAACATTGCGGTACTTGCACTCGCTGCATTGAGGCGTGTCCGACGGGGGCAATTACTGAGCCTTTTGTGGTGAATGCCGCTCAATGTATAGCCTATCACACGATCGAGAATCGAGCCGAAAAATTGCCCGACGAAATTGCATCTAATTTACAAGGTTGGGTAGCAGGCTGCGACATTTGTCAGGATGTTTGTCCTTGGAATCAGCGATTTGCGAAACCAACTGATGTGGCAGAGTTTGAGCCTTATCCTGAAAACATAGCACCGACACTTGCAGAATTAGCCGACATTTCCGACGAAGAATGGAACCGCAGATTTACAGCTTCGGCGCTGCGGCGCATAAAACCCGAAATGCTGCGGCGAAATGCGAAAGCAAATCAAAATAACCCTTAAAAGTTGAGATTTTCGTCAGGGTGCTTAGGGGCACCTTACCCTATAAATAATACCCCTAGGGTCTATACGGAGCGCCAATAGTCAATATATTATGCAGTAAGTCATTCCTCCTCTAAAATCTCAAATCTAAAACGGAGCGCCAATAGTCAATACATTATGCAGTAAGTCATTCCCATCTCAAATCTCAAATCTCAAATCTCAAATTGTATCCTCCCCCGTTCCTTATTTGCTATTGTCCCATGACCAAAGTAATTATTTTTGATTTTGACGGTACTTTAGCAGATACAATCGATATTCTTCTGAGCATCACCAACCGTTTGTCAGTAGAATTAGGGTTTAAGTCTGCGACCAAAGAGCAAATCGCTCAACTGAGCAATTTAACTTCTTGGCAACTCCTTCAGTATTCTGGCATTTCTATCTTCAAATTCCCGCTGTTGATTAGAATGTTGAAAGCAGAGTTACGCAGCGAAATTCCCAACATTCAATTATTTCCGGGAATTAAAGAAGTTTTACTGGATTTAAAAAAATTAGGATTTCAACTGGGCATTATCACATCTAATTCCCGAGAAAACGTCTTGGCATCGCTGGAAAAAAATGGTTTGCAAGACACTTTCACATTTATTTACTCGGGTTCAACTTTTGGCAAACATAAAGTTATTAATAGCTGGCTAAAAAGAGAACATATAAATCCTAAACAAGTCGTTTATGTGGGAGATGAGATTAGAGATATAGAAGCTGCTAGAAAAACAGGAATTAAGGTAATGGCTGTAGCTTGGGGTTTTAATTCTCAGGAGGCTTTGGCTGCACACAATCCCGATTTTTTGATTAAACGCCCCCAGGAATTGATAGAGATTATGAGTAATTTGCAGGAACTGTAAACTGAAACTGCAAAAAGTAAGACTCGTCGGTTGAAATCTATTTTAGACAAACTCTCGTTCCACCAGAGAGGGACTAAAGAGTAAAAGGGGTATTAAAGCCTGATTTGTTATCAGCCATAGTCCTATTATCCTATGTGGGATGAAATTATGTTAATCTCCTTCGCTGCGTTTCAGTGCTGCTAAAACTGCTTGCTGGCTAACTGCTTGGTAGATTTTGCTAAAATGCTGCTTGAGGGCGTCAGATGCAGGGGAGGATTTGCTAGCTGTTCCTTTTCCGTCGGTTGCGAGGGGAATTGGGCCTAAGATATCTAATACTGTTTCGCTGCTGGGTGGGGGTACAATCACTACTAAAGATGATTCTAGCTGCTGATTGTATTCCCAAAAGCGATCGACCTTTGGCAATTTAGAATTCGTAGTGGGGGCATTTTCGCCTGAGTTGAGTTGAGAGTTTTCCTCTCCTTGCGTACCTCGTCTTTGACGAAGTGCTGTCAAGATTTGCTCTTTGGTTCGGCCCCGCAATTGAAAGAGTACGAAGGGGTCTTCACTGAAGCGATCGCCCAATAAGTAGTATACTGCACTGATGTGTTTGCAAGGGTTTTTGGGGTCAGGACAGCTACAGCGCGATCGAATATCAGATAAGCTTAACGGAAATAGTGTTTTGCCTGCTGCTGCAAATACATCTTCAATATTGTGTGGCATTTCTCCTGCTAAGAGTTTAGCTGAAAAAACTGCTCTTTGGGACATATTTTCAATCACATAATCCCAATCTTCATCAGTCAACGTATCGAGTCCTAAAGAAACTTGATAGGGTTTTGGATCTGTTCCTTGAACTACGGCGATTACTTCTTGATTGGGAAATTTAATGCTGAGAACTTTACCTTCGCGCGCGTACTGCCAGCCACGTTCTAAGCGCTTTTTGAAGCGGTAGGTATTGATTAAATCTAACCACTGTTGTGTCCACCATTCTCTGTCAATCATTTTTTTGGGAATTGGGAATTGGGCATTGGGGATTGGGATGCTGGAGTCAGAAAGTAAAAAACAGCTATCCGTGTATCCGTGACATCCGTGTCGTGCTGTTGGGAATTTGTAATTAATCATATTATTCTTCTTCTGTTTCTATGATAGCATTGCGATCGAGAATTAGTAAATTGCGAAGTTGGTCTGTATCTAGCTCGGTGAGCCAGTTTTCGCCGGCGCTGACTACTTGTTCGGCTAGAGCTTTTTTGCTTTCAATCATATCGTGTATTTTCTCCTCTAACGTACCTGTGCAGACAAATTTGTGGACTTGTACATTGCGGGTTTGACCGATGCGAAATACGCGGTCAGTTGCCTGATTTTCAACTGCGGGATTCCACCATCTGTCATAGTGGAAAACGTGGGTTGCTCTGGTTAAGTTCAAACCTGTGCCGCCTGCTTTTAAAGATAAAATCATAATCGGCGGGCCTTGGGGGTCGTGCTGGAAGCGATCGATCATTTCTTCCCGCTGCTGTTGCTTAATTCCTCCGTACAAGAACAAAACTTCTCGCCCTAAATGCTGTTCTAGATGCGGTTTCAGGAGTTTTCCCCATTCTGCAAATTGAGTAAAAATTAAAGCCCGATCGCCCTCAGCGATCACCTCTTCTAACATTTCCACCAACCGCTGCAATTTCCCCGATTCCTGGCTCTTAATCTCCAATTCTTTCGGCTTAGCTTCTGCTTTCACAAGAGCCGGATGGTTGCAAAGTTGCTTGAGTTTTACCAGCAAAGCCAGAATCATTCCGCGGCGCTGAATGCCTTCGGCTGACTCTAGTTCTGCTATAGACTCTTCGACTATTTTCTGATATAATACCGCCTGTTGAGCCGCCAGCCCACAAAATACAGTCATCTCCTGTTTTTCGGGCAAATCTTGGATGATTTCTTTGTCGGTTTTCAGGCGGCGGAGGATGAAAGGCCGAACGAGCGATCGCAAAGTCTGCAATGATTCTCTATCTCCGTATTTCTCGATCGGAATTGCAAATCGGCGCTGAAAGAAATTGCGCGGCCCCAAATAGCCTGGATTCAGAAATTCTAAAATAGACCACAATTCTTGCAGTCTATTTTCCACGGGAGTTCCTGTCAGCGCAATTCTAAAAGATGACTCGATTTTTTGCACCGCTTGCGACTGCTTCGCATCGGAATTTTTAATATTTTGCGCTTCATCTAAAACCAATCCTTGCCATTTAATGCCTTGAAATTCCTTCGCATCCCGAAACACCAAGGCGTAACTGGTAATTATTAAATCCTTTCCTTTAATTTCAGCCGCAAATGCTTTGCCTTTAGCGCGCTTGTCTCCGTGGTGAACTAAAACTTTTAGCGTCGGGCCAAATTTCTTGACTTCCCGCTCCCAATTGCCCAATACCGATGTCGGACAAACGAGTAATGTTGGCGCTTCTAAAGAATCTTTTTCTTGTAAATGCACAAGGAAAGCAATTAGCTCGATGGTCTTGCCGAGCCCCATATCGTCCGCGAGACAAGCACCCAAACCCCAGCGTTCTAAGAATGCTAACCAGCCTGCTCCTAGGGCTTGATAAGGCCGCAATTGTCCTCGGAAACTAGCCGGAGTTGCGATCGCACTTACCGCTTGATTATCGCTCAAAGTATTCAACAATTCCTGAAGTTGACCCGTAGCCTCAAAATTCACCACAGGCAATTTCTCGATCATCTGAGAATCGCCCGACGCCAAACGCAAAGCATCCTCCAAAGAAAGAGTCATTTGCTCTTTGCGGCTGGCAAAAAAAGTTTGAGCCGCTTTCACATCCGGCGCGCGCAACTCCACCCACTCGCCGTTAATTTCCACCAAAGGCGAATTCAACGCAATCAATCTGTCAAATTCTGCCTTAGAAAGGCGCTGTCCGCCAATCGTCAATTCCCACTTAAAATTTAGCAGACTTTGCAATCCCAACCCGCCTTTGGCCGGAGTCACTTTCGGAGTTTCCGCTTGAATGCTCAAACCCAAGCGACTCGCCCAACCATCCGTCTTTGTCAAACTCGGCGGCAAAACTACGCCCAACCCGCTATCAGCAAACCGCCAAGCTACAGACTTAATAAACTCGTAAGCTTGCAGCGGATTTAATTGGCAAGATTGAGGCCGCTGTGCTTGCAAACTCGGTTCAATTAACGGATAAAGTTTCGAGGCTAAACCCAAGCCACTGAGCAAAGTTTCTTGAGGCAATTCTATTGTCCGCCCCGCATAAGCCAAACGCTCGACTGAGTTGTTCCAAACAGTTGTCGCGTCTACCAAAAATTCCGCTTCATCTGCTGCTTGCAAGCAATAATTTAAACTCCAGTTGGCTTTACCAGGAGACGGCGGTATGAGTTGAAAGCAAGTGCGAAATTGACTTTGTTGAGATAATTGATTTTGCAGCGGTGCAGTCCAAGCACTCAGCTTGGTTGCCAAGTTTTCTAATGCTGCTGTTTCTACTTGAACTATCCCAGATTCCTGCTGCAAAGCTTGCAGCCAGTCGCGCACAGGAGAAACTGCTTTGATGTCTAAAGTAGAGCTACCAGCCGTTAGCGCAGCCCTCGAAGAGGATCGCACTTGACTATCTACAATACTGCTCAAAAAGCCTAACACCAATTCCTCCGCCCCCGCAGGCAAATCCACCGCTAAAGGCAATTCACTGGATTCTTCTTCCTTTTCCCCTCTTCCTTCTTCCTTCTTCCTTCTTCCGACTTCCATCGGACTGACATCTGTTACATCCCGTACAGTGCTCGTTGCCGAAATTCCTTCTTCCTTCGATTGATATGTTCTGCAAGCAGTCGGCATTTGCTTGACAAAAGTGGCGAGGCGGAGTGTATCTGTAGAACTATCTAACAGCGGTTGCCATTTGGCAATAGCAGAACCGTCCGACTGTTTCTCCAATCCAGGCAAAAATTTGCATCGTGCCAACAAATCCAAACTCCACCTAGCAATATGAGACCAAAAACGCAAATCTGAGCCGACAAAAGAGTCTGGTTCCGTGCTGTTAAGCGGTAGTGATTGCAAGAAAACAAAAGCTGCTTGAGGGTTGAGACAAAAACCCTCGACTTGCCAGGGATAAAGGTAAATTTCCTCGGTTTTAGCGGGTTTCTCCAGTGCTGCTGCTGAGTGCTGCGGCATTAGATTTGCGTTCGATTCTGAGATTTGGGTGGGAAGTGCGATCGCCCGAATTTCCCTTTTAATTGAGGAGTTTGGGGCGGTAATTTCTGCGTTGGGAGTTTTGGACGAGCGCCTAGTTTTTTTGCTCTTTTCCGGTGGAGTTTCTGCGGTTTCCGGTAATTGCCAATCCAGTTTTCCCGACTGCCGCAAGGAATTTAGGAAAGTCTTAAATTCCGATTCGGTCATTGCTAAGGGATGCGTTAAATTTATCCCCGATTCCCTGGTTTCAATTGCCCCAAATTTTCGCCAAGTTTCTCCCCAAATAAATAAGCAATTTTTTTTATTTTCTAGGAGCCAACTGCCGTGTAAAATAGACATGTTTTTTTAGCCTGATATTTATATTTAATTAAGTGCGAGGTTGACTACAGCATTTATATGGGATTTATGAAAAATTTATTTAAAACAAACCGAGGAAATTTTGAGCCAGATAGCAATTAGGTAGAACCTGTATATTTAGGTACTTATGGCACACCTTACGGCTTATTCCCTGTCCTAGATAACTAAATCCCTGTTCCTTCTTCCTTCAACGTCCCAATTCCCAAACGAAAATTCATCGTACCATCTATGGAAGGCGTTTGGCGGGCGATCGACCGGAGAATCGACCGGAGAATCGACCTCAGACAGCAAAAAATAATTCTAGAGTATAAATGCTTATAAGCCTGACGCAGACAGTGGATCGCGAGGCGATTATCCCAGTCTTTTGGCGTCGGACTCTCAAACATCCTGTGGTAATGTTACGATCCCGACAGAGAAAGAATGTGGTAGATAAGGAAGCAGTGCTACATGGTAGAGATAGACAAGTCAATATCCTTCGATGGACGGGATATTAGACTGAAGATTGGTTTACTAGCGCCTCAAGCAGGCGGTGCAGTTTTGATTCAGTCGGGTGACACGGCGGTTTTGGTGACAGCGACTCGATCGCAGGGGAGAGAAGGAATTGATTTCCTGCCCCTGTTGGTGGATTACGAAGAGAGACTCTACGCTGGCGGTAAAATTCCCGGTGGATTTTTGCGAAGGGAAGGGCGTCCCCCAGAAAAAGTGACTTTGACTGGCCGTTTGATCGATCGACCGCTGCGTCCGCTATTTCCAAGCTGGCTGCGAGATGACATCCAAGTTGTAGCAACAACGGTTTCGATGGACGAACAAGTGCCACCGGACGTTTTGGCGGTGACGGGGGCTTCGGTGGCGATACTGCTGGCGAAAATGCCGTTTTACGGGCCGATGGCGGCGGTGCGAGTGGGTTTGGTAGGGGACGATTTCATCATCAACCCAACCTACAGCGAAATCAGAGAAGGCGAGTTGGATCTCGTGGTAGCTGGTTCTCCTGACGGAGTAATCATGGTAGAAGCCGGCGCCAACCAGTTGCCCGAACAGGATATCATCGAAGCGATCGACTTCGGCTATGAAGCAGCCTGTGACTTGATTCAAGCCCAGCGCGAAATTATGGCGGAATTGGGCATCGATTTGGTGGTAGAAGAACGACCATCGCAAGATTCGGCCCTGGAAACATTCATTCGCGATCGCGCCCAAGAACCCATCCGCATCATTTTGTCAAGATTTGAAAAAGACAAAACAATACGGAATGCAGCATTGGACGAAGTTAAGGCAAATGAAGTCGAAGCTGCGATCGCCGAACTCCCGGAAGAGGACCCGGTAAAAGTAGCGGCCACCGCCAACAGCAAGGCGATCGGCAACGTTTTCAAAGACGTTACCAAAAAAATGATGCGGAAGCAGATCCTCGAAGATGGCATCCGTGTAGACGGTCGCAAGCTAGACGAGGTGCGACCCGTTTCTTGTCGCGTAGGCGTGCTGCCGTCGCGAGTACACGGCTGTGCGTTGTTTAATCGGGGGTTAACCCAAGTCTTGTCCGCAGCTACCCTGGGAACCCCGGGCGACGCCCAAGACTTAGGAGACGACTTGCACCCGCAGCAAGACAAACGCTACCTGCATCACTACAATTTCCCGCCGTTTTCGGTTGGAGAAACCAAGCCGATGCGATCGCCCGGACGCCGAGAAATCGGTCACGGAGCCCTCGCAGAACGCGCTTTACTGCCGGTTTTGCCATCCAAAGAAGATTTCCCCTACGTGATTCGCGTAGTTTCAGAAATCCTTTCTTCCGACGGTTCCACCTCAATGGGTTCAGTTTGCGCCTCAACGCTAGCATTAATGGATGCAGGTGTTCCCCTTTCCCAACCCGTCAGCGGCGCGGCAATGGGCTTAATTAAAGAAGGCGATGAAGTCCGAATTTTGACTGACATTCAGGCAATTGAAGACTTCTTAGGCGACATGGACTTCAAAGTAGCCGGTACCGACACCGGGATTACTGCTTTGCAGATGGACATGAAAATCAAAGGTTTGCCCTTAGATGTGATTGCCACCGCCATCCGCCAAGCCAAACCCGCCAGACTGCACATTTTAGAAAGAATGCTGTCAACCATCGACACTCCCCGCAAGGAAATGTCGCCATTTGCACCGCGTTTGCTAACCCTGAAAATAGATCCAGAATTTATCGGTTTGGTAATTGGACCAGGTGGCAAAACTATCAAAGCCATCACCGAAGAAACAGGTGTCAAAATAGACATCGAAGACGACGGAACCGTGACAATTGCTGGCAACGACAGCGAAAAAGCTCAGCGGGCTTACAACATTGTCCAAGGCATGACGCGCAAGTTGAATGCAGGAGACGTGTATGTCGGCCGCGTAACTCGAATTATTCCGATCGGCGCTTTTGTGGAAATTTTGCCCGGAAAAGAAGGAATGATTCACATTTCCCAGTTAGCGGACTACCGCGTTGGGAAAGTGGAAGACGAGTTAGCTGTGAACGATGAAGTGATTGTCAAAGTGCGAGAAATTGACAATAAAGGTCGAATTAATTTGACCCGCTTGAATATTCATCCCGACGAAGCGGTAGCCGCCCGCGAAGCG
>NZ_JAUBQR010000150.1:0-16393 GCF_036701385.1 Microcoleus sp. Pol12B4
TCCCAGAGATACTTACTCAAACGGCAAATTTCTGCATACCTTTCCTCGATCGTACCCCATTCATGTTGCAGGGCGATCGCACTCCGCAAACCTGCATACAAAGGATAAGCCGAAGTCGCAATTTCATAGCGCTGCGATCCAGGTTTCCAGCCCAGGACTTTAGCATTAGCATCCGTCACAATTCCCCGCCAACCGATAAACACCGGATGCAAATCTGCCAAAGCTTCAGCACTCACATAAAGTCCCCCCAAACCTTCCGGGCCGCAGCACCATTTGTGACCAGTAAAAGCATAAAAGTCAACCCCCGATTCAATCAAATTTAAAGACAAAACCCCCACAGATTGAGCCGCATCAACTAACACCCTAACTTTGTGCTTCTTTGCAGACAAATCCTCTTGTCTCCCCCCTTGAATCAGGGACAAATCCTCTTGCCCATCCCCTTGAATCAGGGAAAAATCCTCTTGTCCCCCCCCTTGCCAAGGGGGGGTTAGGGGGGGTTCATGACACACTTTCACAATCTCAGCCAGAGGCAAAACTTGGCCCGTATTCCACAAAATGTGACTGATAACCAACAAGCGAGTATTTGGCTGCAAACTATCAGCAATCACCGCCACCGGATCACCTTCATTCAAAGTTGCCGCCAACGGACAAACCGAAACCTCAATGTTGAAACGGCGCTGAAGTTCCATTACACTAGCTACAATGCCGGGGTGTTCGCAGTCAGAAAGCAGCAAATGGTCGCCTGCTTTCCAGTCAATGCCCCACAGCGCAATATTGCAGCCGACGGTGACATCTTCAGTTAGGGCGATGGTTTCAGGAGGTACCGTCAACTCAGATGCGATCGCACGTCGCGTCAGCATCGCCTCCTGAACCACCCAAGCCCCCACCTCCCCCGAAAACGGCCCCCCAAGCTGCACCCGTTTGTAAGCCTCATAAATCGCCTCTAAAGCAGGCTCAGGCAGCGGCCCTTGTCCGCCGTAGTTAAAATAAGCTTTATTGGCCAAAGCTGGGAATTGTTGCCGGTGATTGTCCTTTGTCATTTTTTTGGGCGAATTATTGATAGCGTTAATATTGAATAACTAATGCTGTGAACTTTCTATCCTTTGACTTTTGCCTCAAGCTAAATAATCAATCCGTGTATCCGTCTCAAAATCCGTGTCGTGCTTTCCTTCTAATTATTCTATGCCTTGCGAATACTAAATGTTAATAACTGACAAACTACTACTTTCCTATCAGCGATGCCATCTCCGAGCATTTTTAGACACCTGCGGAGACTGGAAACAACTAGATCCCCCCAGCGACTTTTTGCTGAAACTGATGCGCGACAGCGCCGCATACCAGCAGCAAGCTTTGGAACACGAGACTTACCAACAACCATATTATCCTAGAGGGGATTGGGAAGCCGGCGCGGCCGCTACATTGAGTTTAATGCAGCAAGGGGTCGATCGCATTTACCGAGGAGTTCTGATCCAGGGCGAATTCGGTCAAACCAACGCCGCAACAACTTCTCTGGTAGGAATTGACAGTCAATATTTCCCAGAATTTGGTGAAATTCCCGAAACTTCAGTTCATCTTTCATCCTCCAATCTGCACTCTTCAAACATTACCCTGATCAGCCGTCCCCATTTATTAATCAAACAGCCGGGAAAATCAAAATTTGGCAATTGGAGTTATATTACTGCGGATATTTGGCTTAGTAAACGACCAAAACAAGAGTATCAAATTATCGCAGCTTTTCACGCCCATGTTTTAGCTTCCGTACAGGAAACAATGCCCGATACTGCGTGGCTGATGCTGCGAAAAAAAGGGCTGTGGCAGGTTAATCTCGACCAGCGAACTCCTCAGATGTTCGAGATTTTAGACAACTGCATTCAGATGATAGAAAATCGGGATAAGCCAGAAGTGTTTATTTCGAGGCAAAAGTGCAATCTTTGCGGTTGGTATACTATCTGTCACGCCGAAGCCGAATCTATTAGACATCTTTCCTTATTGCCGGGAGTTACTGCCAGCCGCTATGCTAGACTAAAAGCTCTCGAAATTACTGATGTTGAAGCTCTCGCTAATGCTAGTTCCGCACTGCTGGCTGAGTATCCCGAATTCCCGGACAGAGTTGCTTTTGATGTGGTGCAGCAAGCTAAATCGCATTTGCTAAATCAACCGCTGTTGCGGGAAGAAGGAAGTTCGGCAACGAGCAATGTACGGGATGTAACGGATGTCAGGAAGAAGGAAGAAGGAAGAGGGAAGAAGGAAGAAGGGAGGCACGACACGGATACAGGGATTAACGATCGAGAAGGTAGAAGTGAGAATTCAGAAGAACTTAACTCCTCTGAAATAGTACCAGATATTGTAGATAATATCTTGAATGATATCGCAGTTGAGGAAGTAAAAATTAGAGAAAATAAACCTGCGACATCTTCTATACCTGCGCCAATTCTCCGCAAGAAACCAATTCCATATTCTCAATCTGTATTTTTGCCGATCGCCCCAATCGAACTCTACTTTGACATTGAAGCGGAACCCGAGTTAAACTTGGATTACCTCCACGGAGTCTTAGTTGTTGACAGGTACAACAAGACGGAAAAATTCCACGGTTTTTTAGCAGAATCAGCAGCAGAGGAAGGTGCAATCTGGCAGCAATTTTTAGAATTAATGTGGGCTTACCCCATTGCTCCGATTTTCCACTTTTGCGACTACGAAGTCAAGACTTTTAAGCGACTGGCTAAACTTTACAATACTCCCGCTTATTTGTGGAAACCTGTGCTGAAACGGTTTGTAGATATTCACAAACAAGTGACGCAAAAGGCGATTATGCCGGTGGAAAGTTACGCGCTCAAACCAATTGCCCGCTGGCTGGGTTTTGACTGGCGAGATGCTAAGGCTAATGGTGCTCAGTGCGTCTGCTGGTACGACGATTGGCTCAAAACTGGCGATCGATCGCTCCTAGAGGCGATCGTCCGCTACAATGAGGACGACTGTCGTGCTACTTATGTAGTTAAAGATTGGTTGACCAATTTTTTGCTGAATCATGAACCGTGATTTTTGGATGTAATGAACCGCGAAGACGCGAAGGGCGCGAAGGAAGAAAGGGAAGAGGAAGATAGGTAATAATGTATTTATTGGTAAAATGCGAAGGCTAGCAAAAGCAACTATATTTATTGTCTGTTTTTTGATGGCAGCAACTGTTGCTATTTGGGTAAACCAGTCAGCCAAATCTTTCGCTGTTACGAAAATAGATTTTATCGGCAGAGCAATATTTCCTACAGGTTCTCCGTTTCAGGGGACGGAAATTGGCGGACTTTCTGGCATTACTTATGATGCCGAGAAACAAGTTTATTATGCCATTTCTGATGACCGCAGCAGCAAGGCTCCGGCGCGCTTCTATACTCTCAAAATCAACTTGCAATCTGGGAAACTGGAAAAAGAGCAAATTACTTTTAGTGGTGTCACTACTTTATTAGATGAAAACGGTAAAGGTTTTCCTGAATTAAGTTTAGATCCGGAAGGGATAGCTTTTACTGGCAATAGCGTGTTTGTTTCTTCTGAGGGAGATGTCGATCGCCAAATAAATCCTTTTATCAAAGAGTTCTCTCTCGATGGTAAACTCCTGAAAACGCTGGCAATTCCTGAACTATTTTTGCCCGACGACAAAGGCAGTAAAGGCATCCGCAACAATCTATCATTTGAAAGTTTAACTTTAACGCCCGATCGCAAATACCTATTCACCGCCACCGAAAACGCCTTGGTTCAAGATGGCGCCGTAGTTTCCCTGGAAACCGGGAGTCCCTGCCGGATTGTGCGCTACGATGCGGTGAGCGGCACTCCAGAAGCATCGTTTCTCTACATCACCGAACCGCTACCTCCTGGTGCGAATCCTGTGGGAAAATTAACTAGCAACGGTTTAGTGGATTTGGTGGCGATCGACGATAACCGCTTGCTGAGTTTAGAGCGTGCTTTCTCCCTGGAAACCGGCACAACTATCAGAATTTTTGAGATTTCTCTGGAAAAGGGCGATCGTATTGAAGCACTCGAAAGCCTCAAAAGCCGTCTCAGCGAGGTTTCTCCCGCTCAAAAACGCCTGCTTCTGGATTTGGAAACCCTGAAAATTCCTCTAGACAACATTGAGGGCTTGACATTTGGCCCCGCCCTGGCGGATGCTAGCAGAGGTCTGATTTTGGTGAGCGACAACAACTTCAGTCCCCTGCAAGAGACTCAAATTTTGGGCTTCCAAATAAAAGTTCAAAAAACCTCTTGACAAAAGGTGAAGTTATAGGCATAATAGAAATTGTGCCTGAAAAAACGGCAAAACGAGGGACAGTAGTTCAATTGGTTAGAGCACCGCCCTGTCACGGCGGAAGTTGCGGGTTCGAGCCCCGTCTGTCCCGTTCTCTCGTAAATAAAAAGTTTAAAATACAAAGTTTAAGCTTTTGGTATTTTATTAATTGAGTAAGGAGGAGCGAAATATGACAGTTACGCTCATTAACCCCTCCCCAGAAAAAACTACACAGCGGGTGGTATTATCTAATATCAGTTGGCAAACTTACCAAACCTTATTAGCAGAAGCGGGAGACAAGAGATCCTCGCGTTTTTCGTATTCTCAAGAAGTATTAGAAATTATCATGCCATCAGATTTGCATGAAACTGTTAATTGTTTGTTGAAACAGTTTGTGACTACTTTAAGTGACGAATTAAAATTGAAACGCAAGGGATTTGGTTCGACGACTCTCAACCGTGAAGATTTAAAGCAAGGTGCAGAACCGGATTCATGTTTTTATATCCAAAATGTCGATCGTATTCGCGGCCGAAAAATTAACTTGTCAATCGACCCGCCACCAGATTTAATTATTGAAGTCGATCTCACCAGTCCATCTACTAATCGCTTTACTATCTACAAAAACTTAGGAGTTCCAGAAATTTGGAGATATCTCGGAGAGACTGTACAATTTTTTCAACTTCAGAACGGAGAATATGCGAGCTGTGAATACAGTAGCGCTTTTCCGATTGTTTCTTCAGAAATAATCAATCAATTTTTGCAGATGGCCGAGACGGAGGATGATACTACCATAATTGAGGCTTTGCGAGTATGGGTGAGGCACCAGTTGCGATCGCCCGAAAATGAGCAATAATACTAAACTTAATTTAACTAATTCCTTTATCCCACGGACGATCGACTCCCAGCAGCGCTCAAAGGTGCGAGGAAATAAACGGTCGGGCGATCTGATATGTCAGAACTAGGACGATGGGTACGAGAATCGGAATCGCCACTAGCAGTCCCCATTTGCCAAACCTAAGTTTTTGACCGTCCGATTTGAACAGGAAAATTACAGCGACAATTCCCATAAGTATCCAGAGACCACCGAAGCCCATGAAGACTGTATAGCCTGCATCTTGCATTTTTTTTGACCTTTAATAGTAGTCCATCTTTAATGTTACTTGCAGTCTGTTTCTGCTGACATTTTCTGATAGACCGATCGAACTTATTAAATATGACTCATTTTGAGTTGGGTTGGCAGCGACCCTGACTTTCGCACTCGATCCGCTGAGTTCGATCGCTCATAATTGTTGCTAAATCCGGCCTTCCCGTCAGCTTCAGCCGCCAGTGGGCCCAAATTCCGTACAGCCAATTGGCGATCGCCCCGATCGCTGGTAACTTAGTCACAGCATAAACCCAGCCCATACCTAAAATCTCGTAAGTGCGACGAAAAACCTCCACATTTTTAACAGTCGTACCGTCGGGTAACACCGCGTGAATCCGCCCCATCGCCGTTTCGTAGTCGATTCCGCCGTGGGCCTCCGGGTTGTAGCCATCATCCGCGATATCCACAAACGACACTAAACCTCGCCCTGCGTCGCGTTTTTTCAAGAAATTAACCTCCCGCACGCACAGAGGACATTCACCGTCGTACAGTAACTCAATCTGCCAAGCAGGCGCAACAGACTTGGGTGAGGGCGCAACAGATTCGGAAAACTCGGTTTTAGTAGCAGACATAGGGAAATATATTTTAATGTCGTCGATCGCACACAAACATTTTACAAGCATCAATAGTTATCAGGAGCACCTTGGGTACTCCTAAAGCAGTTATTTGTGGTGTGAAAAATAGTCCCAAAGGTCAATCCAGTCTTGGCCACCCGCAATGCTAATATCATCAAGATGCCTTCTCGTGCCTTGCCGGAGACTTTCGCCCGATCGCCCGATAGTCAAATATCAGACAAATCGAGGCAAAGCACCTGCCAAGCACAACTGTTAATTCGGCAACAAAATATAATAAAATTTGAAGTCTTAAACATCAGCTATTCCCCCAACCAGCAAATCGCCCCCAATCTAAAAGCAAAAATCTACATGAATGTCAGAGTCCGTCTAGCCCCCAGTCCCACCGGAAACCTACACATCGGTACCGCCAGAACCGCCGTATTCAACTGGCTGTTTGCCCGCAACCAAGGCGGCACATTCATCCTGCGGGTAGAAGACACAGACGTAGAACGTTCTAAAAGCGAATACACCGATAACATCCTCGAAGGCCTCACCTGGCTGGGTATGGAGTGGGACGAAGGCCCGAGTTTTCAGTCGCAGCGTCTGGAAATATACCGCCAAGCAGTCCAAACCCTTCTCGACAATGGACTCGCCTACCGCTGCTACACCACGTCGGAAGAACTCGACGAAATGCGGGAAGCACAAAAAGCCAACAAACAAGCCCCCCGCTACGACAACCGGCACCGCAACTTGACAAGCAAAGAGCGCGCAGCTTTTGAAGGCGAAGGGCGACAAGCTGTGATTCGGTTTATCATCGACGACGATCGCACAATTTCTTGGAACGACATGGTGCGCGACACCGTAACCTGGAAAGGTAGCGACCTCGGCGGCGATATGGTAATTGCCCGTGCATCCAGCGGCGGCGTCATCGGTCAACCCCTCTACAACCTCGCCGTAGTTGTCGATGACATCGACATGGGCATCACCCACGTCATCCGCGGCGAAGATCACATCGGCAATACTCCGAAACAAATATTGCTGTACGAAGCTTTGGGCGCGACAATCCCAGAATTTGGCCACACGCCGCTGATTTTAAACTCCCAAGGGCAAAAGCTTTCTAAACGCGACGGCGTAACCTCGATTTCTGACTTCAAAGATATGGGCTACCTGCCCGAAGCTTTAGTTAATTACATGACTTTGCTCGGTTGGACTCCGCCGGATTCAACGCAGGAAATATTTACACTGTCGGAAGCAGCAGAATTATTTACATTCTATCGAGTCAACAAAGCTGGTGCAAAATTTGATTGGGATAAACTCAATTGGCTAAACAGTCAATACCTGCACAAAATGCCAGTGCCGCAATTGACAGATTTGCTGATACCTTATTGGTGGCAGAAAGGCGGTTATGAGTTTGACTTGGAGGCAGACCGCCCTTGGCTCGAACAAATAGCTGCTTTAATCGGGCCGAGTCTCGTTCGCTTAACCGATGCTGTGGATATGTGTAAGGTATTCTTCTCCACCACCGTGGAATACGAAGAAGAAGCACTCGCACAGTTGCAGCAACCAGGGGCTGCACAGGCTTTACAAGCAGTTGTAGAAGCGATGGAAAGTCATTCCTCCCTGACATCAGCGGAAGCTCAGAAAATCACTAAAAAGCTCAGTAAAGAGAAAAATCTTAACAAAGGGCTAATTATGCGATCGCTCAGAGCCGCTCTGACAGGTGCAATGCACGGCCCCGACCTGATAGAATCTTGGGTAATCCTTCACCAGCGAGGAACGGCTAAAACCCGCTTGGTTGATGCCATTAGCAACTTGAATTTGCCGGCTGTTGGTGTCGCGGCCGAAACTCCTACCCCAGAACAGCAAAACGCGGAAACTGCAACCGAAACTTCTGTCGCACAACAGCCGGCAGCGTCCGTTTCACCAGCCGAAATACCGACTTCAGCACCAGAGGTTTCAGCAGTCGAAATATCGGCTCCTGAAGCAGTGGCGGCGTCCGTTTCAGCAGTCGAAATACCGACTTCAGAAACAGGCGAAGTGTCGGGTCTTGAACCAACCGACGGGGAGGTTGCAGCAGTCGAAATACCGGCTCTTGAAACAGCCGCAGCAGCAGTTGAAATACCTGCCGCCAACCAGCAAAAAACTATTGCGAGTGGAGAAATGACTTCATCAAACGAACCAGAAACAACCGTTATCATCACCGAAGTTCCTGCCGGAAATGAAGCAGACAGTTCAAGCGGTACAACAAAAGTCATAATTACCGAAGAACCGCCAAGTCAGGCCCAGCAGATCAAAGAACAAATTATAGCAATTTTGTCCGAGTTTCCCGCTTACATCGGCAGCTTTTACGAACAGTACAAAAGTCCCCTGACTGTTATCGGGGTAATTGTAGCCTCGATTGTCTCTTTGAAAGTGCTTTTGGGCGTAATAGACGAACTCAACGACATCCCCCTGTTAGCACCCACATTCGAGCTAATTGGTATCGGATACACCGTGTGGTTTGTCTACCGCTATTTGCTGCGATCGTCCAATCGACAACAATTAGGTCAAGAAATTCAAGCCTTGAAAGAACAAATTTTCGGCAAAAAATCCTAAATTTTTGCGGTAATTTGTTGAATTTATACCCGACACTGATAACTTTAAATAAGTTGTTAGTGTCGGGTTTTTAAATGACTAATAACTAATGACTAAACCCCAGCCGCAGTAAAAGCCGCCCAATAATAAGGATTAGCAAAAGGATAGGGTTTGCGGTTGCGAATTTGCTGCAAAGAAGCCTCCGCAATCAGGCGAGAACTTTGAGAAAGCCGATCGAACATTTGCGAAATTTGAGGTTGAAAATCCGCCAGCAACACCTCCAATTCCTCGCTAGTCAAATCCCGCAGCCACCTTTGAGCGTCCCCCAGCGCGATCGCCACATCTCCCACCTGCAACCGAGAAAACCGTCCCAGATTTTCATAAAACTTGCTCGTCAGCAGCAGCGTAGAAACATCGTTCACCTTCCAAAGACTGCTAACCACACTAGACGTGCCAGCATACAACAAACCCGCCGACAAACCCACAAAATCTCCTCCAGCACCGCTAACTCCGCCCGCGGCAATTTCGCAACCCGATAAAGTAACTAAAAAATATTGTCGAAAATCTAGATTGAAAATTTCCTCCAAACTCAGAGAATCATTCCTCAAAAACACTGCGGATTTCAGTGGCCAAGCCAAATTAAGCAAACTCAAACAAGCAAAGTGAGCGCATTTTTTCTGCTGCAACTGCCCTATTTCCTGGGGCGAGTTTCCATTATTAGCAGACATTTCTTGGGAAAAAGCCTCTTTAATTGCCGGCTTATGGCGCACAACTTCTGTACTGGCAAAATACTGGGAAATAGTGCCGATTTCAATGTTGCTGTAGAACGCATCTCTGGTGAAAGTTGGAATTGCCAAAAGCTGCTGCAAACCGGGTCTGTACCGACCAAGAGCCGCTCCGTGTGCACTTTGTCTCAACAGCAATAGCTGACAGCTAGGAGCATAGCGAATTCCTCCGGCAAATCGATCGATCAAATAAGCAGCAGGCGCTGCAACGTCGCCAAAAGACGAACTTTGAGAAAAATCCGAAAGGCTGTAGGTTTCCAGATCAAAACCGCTGCGATCGCTCCACCCAGACCTAAAAATTCCCCCACCATCATCAAACCCGTCTCTCCCCGCCAAAGGCAAAGCGTGGAGTGGCAAAGCGTGCAAAAATCGGTGCGGCACAAAAATCAGCCGATCGCAATTATCGGGAATCAGCGCCACCACTCGATCGACTTCCAGCATCGTAGCCAAGCGTTTGAGGCGAGCCGGGAGATGATTGATCCAGCGACCTTTTTGTTCAGAATAAGCGGTGAGGTACTCCTGGCCCCAACTTTCGGCAGCCAAAGCATTTTCCGACGAACACAGGTGAACGGCGGGATATTGTGCACTCTTTACCACCACAAAAGCAACCAGCAACTCTCCCAAACTCGCCCACACCACAGCAGCGCAATTGTCATCAGGCAACAATTGGCGAATTTGCTCGAAAGCGATCGGTTCAACTTTGTGAGCTAGGCTGAAGAAAGGGTCGTTGGCCTGCACCTCCCGCGCAATCAACCTATCAAACTGCTTCCACAATTGATTTAAGTGCATAAAGTCCAAGTTCGGCAGCAGAGAACCGCTGTTCAAACCTTGGCTATCGCCCTCAGAAATCAAGGTCGTGTTGGGCTCAGGTTCTCCCTCTTCTTGGTGCTGCTGTTCCCCCGCTATTTCCAGTTGCAGCGACTCCAACTCGCTTCGCACCGCTGCAGGAATTTCGGCTTTCGGAGTCAAGTGGCATTTAACCAGCAGTTCTACCAAATTCCGATTTTTGTGGCGTTCGGCGTATTCCAGAGCCTTAGCGTAATATTCAGGTTGGCTGGCGCCGAGTTCCAGGCAAACTTGCACCAGGCATTTATAGAGTCCAGCCCAGGTGCGGGTTAATTTGACTTTTGCGGTATTCGTCTGATCGCCAAAATCGACTGTATCAACGCCAACTTCGCAACGCAAGAATTCCACAGTATCGACAGCAGCAGTAAAAACCCCGTAGGCGCGAAGCAAATCGCCTCGAACTCGGTAAGCTTGACCCAAATAAAATAAAATTTCAGCCCAGCGGTGGGGATAGGTTTCGCGAGTGTAGACTTGGGTGGCGTTGTGATAGCAGCCGATCGCGCTTTCCATGTGGGACAAGTTTTCCGCCTCGGTCAGTTGCGAATAAGCCCTGCCGAGATAAATTTGCAGCATTGCCCAGCGGTTGGGATAGGCCTGCCTGGTGTAGACTTCGCCCGCATTTTGATAGCAGGCGATCGCGCTTTTGAGGTTGCGGTTTTTTTCCCCTTTCACGTGTTCGCAGAAAGCGCGGCCGAGGTAGGCACACAGCATTGCCCAGCGTTCTGGAGTTTTTTGGCGGTTGCAAAACAGCAAAGCATTTTGATAGCAGGCGATCGCCATTTCCATATTTTCGGCTTTTTCCCCTTTCACCCGACGACTGTAGATCCTACCGAGGTAAGTTTGGATCGAAGCCCAGGCTTCGGGAAATTTGATGCGGGTGTAGACTTGTAAAGCATTTTGATAGCAGACGAGCGCCATTTCCAGATTTTCCACCGGATCGCCTTTGATGCGATCGACAAACACCCGCCCCAAATTCCTTTGAGTTGTCGCCCACTGCTGCGGAAAAGCTTCTCGAGTCCGCACCTGCAAAGCTCTCTGATAGCACGTAACCGCGTATTCTAGATTTTCAGCTCGGTTGCCCTGCTGCAACTCGCAGTAAGCATTTGCCAAATTATTTTGAGTTGTGGCCCAACGCCGGGGAAACACCTTGCGGTTGTAGACTTGCAAAGCATTGTGGTAGCAAGCGACGGCCAGTTCCAGATTTTGGGATCGGTTGCCCTGCAGCCGACGGCTGTAAGCACGGCCGAGATTGTTTTGAGTGCTAGCCCACTCTTGCCCGAAAGTCTCGCGGCTGCGAACTCGCAGCGCGTTTTGATAGCAGGCGATCGCGTGTTCTAGATTGTCTGCCGGATCTCCCCGGAGACGCTCGCTGTAAGCGTTGCCCAGATTGTTTTGTAGCGTCGCCCACTGTTCCGGGTAGTGTTCGGGCGTGCGTACTTGTAGGGCATTTTCAAAGCAAGCGATGGCCTGTTCGATATTTTGAGCCTTATCACCTTTGGGGCGATCGGTGTAAGCGTTGCCCAGATTGTTTTGCATCACTGCCCATTCTTGGGGAAAGTCTTTGCGGGTAAACACCTTAGCAACTGTTTCGTAACCGGCAATTTCGATTTCCAAGTTATTAGCCTTGCTGCCGAGGGGAAACCGCCCAATTTTATTGCTCAGATTGCCGATTAACGCTGCAATGCGCCTTCTCTCGGATTCTTTGGCAGCAGAAAACACCAAATTTGCCCAGCAGCGCAGCAGTTGTGCAAAATTCTGGTCGAGTTTATCTAAATTATTTCTCAGCAGCGAGTACAGGTGCTGCGAATCAGCGCCGCGCGCCACTGCCTGCAATACTTCTGCTAAAAAAGCCAGATATGCTGCCCCGGTTGCGGGCAATTTAGAATTGCCCTTTGCAGATTCTAATGGTGCGATCGCCCTTTGGAAAAATTTTGCAGCTTTCAGCAAGCTTTCTCGCGTCAGTACCACTTCTTCCAAATAAAGCGTTTGCACGAACCCAAAGTCGATCGACTTTGGGTTCGTCCTCAAAATCAAATCTATTCCTGAGTCGCCAGGATTTTCCAGCAGCGCTTGGAGCATATTAACATCAGTTTTGCGACGCTGTTCGTCCATCGTGCATTCCGCCAAACTATTAACCATAGGAGCGCTGATTCCGTGCAACCAAGTGAACTACCCACCCCTAAATCGTAGTACCGAATATAGTAGGGGCTTCTGTACTCATAGGCGAGTGCCTTAGCTTATACTTTCCTCCCAGCTTTGGTCTTACCTCGCATCCTACTAAAGCCGAAACGGCTGAACCTTCCCCCTTTAGTATTTTGATACCTTCTGCTTTCATCTTTATCGCTGCGTTCCCCTCGCGATCGCGATCGGTAGCACAGTGAGGACAAGTCCATTCCCTCATATCTAATGGCATCTCGGCCATTTGATGGAAACAATTAGAACAGACCTTGGAACTGGAAAACCCTCTATCAATGTCAACTAAGTTCCCGCCTTTGCGAGCCAACTTGTAGGCTAAGAAGTTGGTAAAACTTCCCACAACCTCATCCGATCTTGCTTTGACCAAATTTTGATTGCGAATCATGTCCCAGAAATAAAAGTTTTCTACTATGACCCCGAGGCGATCGCTGACTAACTTATAACTTAGTTTATGTAGAAAATGTTGCCACACATTCCTAAACCGCTCGCATACCTTTGCCACAGCTTTCCTATATTTGTATTCAGAATTACTTCTTTTCTGCTGGTCTGTTAACTTTTGCTGCTGGCGCTTCAAGTTCTTCTCGTGCTTGGCAAAATGCTTGGCATTGTCATATTTAGATACTTTTAAATCCCCAGCAATTCTACATTCTTTTTTTTTCTTGTTCTCAGCCTTATTGATTTCCGTCAATATAGATGCAAGATATTTCCATGAATATTTTTTACTAATAATTGAAGTCTGAATTTTCCCCTCATTTAATCTATATCTCTTTATTTTTGTCTTGGCTATTATACTATAAGCTAAAATTAGACCACACACAAAATTGACGTTTTTAGGATGCTGAAATAACATTTTTTTAGCTTGACATGGGAACTTATAAAACCCAGCCATTTCATCAAAAAAGTTTTTGTATGCAGTCGTTAAGTTGAGCCTACCAGCTTGCCCAATTTGGCTGTAATACTGACCTAACCCTACACTTACACCGGATTTTTTAAGAGTCGGCAAAAGTGTGTTGAGGCCGTAGTAGCCACGTCCTTTACTAGTTTTTTTATAAACTTCAATTGATTTATTTAGATCGTAATTAGACCACCAACGCGCACCCCCAAAAGTTGAAGCTACTTGTATTTGTTGATTTTGGGTAGGATACAAACTAACTTGGATAGCCTTGTGTAGCAATCAACATCACCTCCTTAATTCTTCTATTCTCTCACAATATACAGTTGACGAGCAAAGCATTACGAAAAAATTTTGTGACGAGGATTACATATTTTCTATCTTGAAAGCGAGTACCAAAATTACTTGAGGATACAATCGTCGTCACCCGCCCTTCCCACTATAACGGTACTTCGTTTAGTGGGAAGGGGGCGAAATAGTTCAACCAGGATTCACAAGTCCCAACAGACACTCAGATAGCAAAACTAGCACCTACGATCGCTAATAGTATAATTTTGCGCGCTGCTCTTTAGTAAAATCGCAGTTCAAAACACCGTCAGTCTGTCAGGGCGGGTTTCACAGACAGTTCTAAATTTGACAAACCCGCCCTGACAGACTTGCAGCGGGGCGGGTTTACTTTATACCCCGATCGGACTTAGGCCAAAAAACCGGGCTTCTGGGAAACTATTGGGTTTGGTAACGAGGAATCTCGAAAGAAACCCGGTTTCTCAGGAAGAGTGTGTTCTCGACTAAGTGAGTTATCTAGGATATTGCGCGAGTTTCAGCGCTACAGCTAACAAAAATCAACTCAGTAAATTTTACTTTACCGCTTGAGAGCGCAGCGCTGATTCCACTGCCAGCAGAGCTCGATCGACTTCAGCGGCAGTGACAATCAGCGGCGGAACAAATCTCAGCACTTTCGGCCCTGCAGGAACCAACAAAACTCCTGCGGCGATCGCAGATTTGACGATATCGCCCGATGTCAGTTCGATGTCAGCTTGCAATTCCATCCCGACAATCAAACCCCAGCCGCGCACTTCGGCAATTAAATGCGGACATGCTGCCGCCAACTTGTTAAGCCCTGCTTTCAACTGTTCCCCGCGCTGCTGCACGTTTTCTAGAAGGTTTTCCCGTTCTAAAGTTTGGCAAACGCACAAAGCTACAGCGCAAGCAAAAGGATTGCCGCCGAAAGTGCTGGCGTGACTTCCCGGTTCAAATACATCGCAGAAAGATTTGCACAGCATAGCGCCGATCGGGATACCGCCGCCCAATCCTTTGGCAGAGGTAAAGATATCCGGTTCAATGCCGAGGTTTTCGTAGCCCCAGTATTTGCCGCTGCGTCCCATCCCGACTTGCACTTCGTCGAGAATCAGCAAAATGCCTTTTTCGTCGCAAATTTCCCGAATGCGCTGGAAGTAGGCGATATCTCCGGGGCGAACTCCGCCTTCGCCTTGCAGCGCTTCCAGCATAATTGCTGCTACTTGGCGTTCGTCTTTGTCGAGTTGCTCGATCGCACTTTCGATCGCACTAATATCGTTGTAGGGCACATAGTGAAATCCCGGCACCAAAGGGCTAAAACCCTTCTGGTATTTAGGCTGTCCGGTTGCCGTAATTGTCGCCAAAGTCCGCCCGTGGAAACTCGCAACGGCGGTAATGATTGTCGGATTCGAGATATTTAATTTTTCGTGGGCGTACTTGCGGGCGAGTTTAATTGCCGCTTCATTAGCTTCCGCGCCGGAGTTGCAAAAGAAGGCTCTGTCAGCGCAAGAATGGTCTACAAGCCACTTCGCCAGCTCGCCCTGTACGGGGATGTAATAAAGGTTAGAAACGTGGTGCAGCGTCTGAATTTGCTGAGTTACCGCTGCAATCATTGCCGGGTGGGCGTGTCCCAGAGTGCAGGTAGCAATACCAGCCACAAAATCGAGATATTCGCGGCCCTCGGTATCCCAAACGCGGCAGCCCAGGCCCCGTTCTAGGGCGATCGCAAAACGCCCGTAAGTTGTCATTACATAGCTGTCGAAGCTCTCAGAACTGAAGGGACTGGCTTCGGCTTGCACGCTTGGTTCTTTTAGTAAGGTTTCTGGACTCACGAATCGCTCCTTAACACATAATATGCAGACCTCGATTGTACGGTAAAAATCCAGGTTAGCGGTGCAGGCTGTTAGTTTTGTCATAAAATCATAACAGTAACCTCAATTAATCCCTCACAAATCTACTGATGAGTTATTACATTTCTCCTAACTTTCTCGATAAAGTTGCGGTGCACGTCACTAAGAACTTTTTAAATTTGCCCGGGGTAAGAGTTCCCCTAATTTTGGGAATTCACGGCCGCAAAGGAGAAGGCAAAACTTTTCAAACCGAACTGGTTTTTCGGCGGATGGGCTTTGAACCGGTGATGATATCTGGTGGGGAATTAGAAAGCCCGGATGCCGGAGATCCGGCGCGTTTAATTCGCTTGCGCTACCGGGAAGCTGCGGAGCAAATTCGCGTGCGCGGCGAGATGTGCGCCATCTTTATTAACGATTTGGATGCTGGTGCTGGCAGGTTCGATACTACTACTCAATATACTGTCAATACTCAGATGGTCAATGCGACTCTGATGAATATTGCTGACAATCCAACTAACGTGCAGTTACCGGGAAGTTATGACAGTACGCCGCTGCACCGAGTGCCGATTATTGTCACCGGAAATGATTTTTCTACGCTGTACGCACCGCTGATTCGCGACGGGCGGATGGAAAAGTTTTATTGGGAACCCAGCCGGGATGATAAAATTGGCATTGTTGGGGGAATTTTTGAGTCGGACAAATTGTCAAAAACCGATATTGTGGCGTTAGTCGATAATTTTGCCGATCAGGCGATCGACTTTTTTAGTGCTTTGCGATCGCGCATTTATGACGAACAGATCCGCGAATTCATTCACAAAGTAGGAATCGAGCGAGTTTCCAAGCGTTTGGTAAACACTTTGGAAGCAGCGCCCGATTTCCATAACCCGAATTTCAGCCTAGCTCATTTATTAGAAATGGGCAGTTTGATGGTGGGCCAACAAAAGCGGATTAAGGAAATGCGCTTAGTAGATGAATACAACCAATC
>NZ_JAUBQR010000409.1:0-2168 GCF_036701385.1 Microcoleus sp. Pol12B4
ATCCGATCGCGCAATTTACCCGCCTCCTCAAACTCCAACTTCTTAGCCGCCGCCTTCATCTGCGCTTCCAACCGCCCGATCAACTGAGGAATCTCATCCAAAGATAACTCGTTTACCTGTTCGTAAACCTCCTCCAACTGCTGAGAATTAAGCTTGCGCGACACATCCAAAAATGCCAAAATCGCATTACTCGATCGCTTTTTGGCGATCGGCTGCGGCGTAATCCCGTGCATTTTATTGTAGGCTAGCTGAATCCCCCGGCGTCGATCCGTTTCGTCGATCGCCTTAACCATACTATCCGTCAAATTATCCGCGTACAAAATAGCCTGTCCCTGAACGTGCCGCGCCGCCCTTCCAATCGTTTGAATCAACGAACGTCCCGATCGCAAAAACCCCTCTTTATCCGCATCCAAAATTACCACCAGCGAAACTTCCGGCAAATCCAAACCTTCCCGCAGCAAGTTAACACCAATCAATACATCAAACTTACCATCCTGCAAATCTTGGATAATTTCGATGCGTTGAATCGACTGAATTTCCGAGTGCAAATACCGCACTCTAATTCCCCTTTCCTGCAAATATTCGGTTAAATCTTCCGCCATCCGCTTCGTTAAAGTCGTCACCAAAACTCGCTCGTCCCGACTTACTCTCTCCTTGATTTCCCCCAACAAATCATCAATTTGTCCTTCCGTCGGGCGCACAAAAATTGTCGGATCTATTACTCCGGTAGGGCGAATTACTTGCTCTGCAACTCTGCCTTCAGATATCTCCATTTCCCAATCCCCAGGCGTAGCAGAAACAAAGATGCACTGATTCTCTTTCGCCCAGAATTCCTCTGCTTTTAAAGGTCGGTTATCGGCAGCGCTGGGCAAGCGAAAACCGTGTTCTATCAATACTTTCTTGCGCGCTTGGTCGCCGTTGTACATCCCCCGAATTTGCGGCACTGTGACGTGAGATTCATCTATCACCAACATCCAATCTTTCGGGAAATAATCAATCAAACATTCTGGCGGTTCCCCCGCATTTCTCCCTGCTAAATGCCGCGAATAATTTTCGACTCCGTTGCAGTAACCTACCTCGCGCAGCATTTCCAAATCGTAGCGCGTGCGCTGTTCCAACCGCTGAGCTTCTAATAGTTTACCCTCTTTTTCAAATTCTGCCAGTCGGTCTTCTAATTCGAGTTCTATTCCTTGGCAAGCTGCCTCTAATTTATCTTCTGCAGTGACAAAGTGGCGCGCTGGATAGATATTTAAAGCCGTTGTACTTTGCAGGATTTTACCTGTAACGGGGTCAACGTAGCGAATGGCATCGATTTCGTCGCCGAAGAATTCAACGCGAATAATTCTATCTTCGTAAGCAGGGCCAATTTCCAAAACATCGCCTTTAACGCGAAATTTGCCTCTGCCTAAATCTATGTCGTTGCGACTGTATTGGACGTTGACTAAATCTCGCAAAACTTGCCGCTGGTTGACTTCCATTCCTACTTGCAAAGGAATAGCAGCTTTCAGGTATTCTGCGGGCATTCCCAAACCGTAGATGCAGCTAATTGAAGCAACTACAATTACGTCGCGGCGTTCAAAGAGCGATCGCGTGGCTGAGTGCCGCAACATATCGATCTCGTCGTTAATTGCTGCCGTCTTCTCAATGAAAGTATCGGTGACGGCGATGTATGCTTCAGGTTGGTAGTAGTCGTAATAACTGACAAAGTATTCGACTGCATTGTTCGGAAAAAAATTTCGCAGTTCGTTGCACAGTTGAGCTGCCAGGGTTTTGTTGTGTGCTAGGACTAAGGTGGGTCTGCCGACTTTTTCAATCACCGAGGCAATGGAGAAGGTTTTGCCCGTACCTGTGGCACCGAGTAAGGTTTGAAATCGATCGCCCGCTTCGATGCCTTTGACGAGTTGGGCGATCGCTAGCGGTTGGTCGCCTGTGGGCTGGAAGGGCGCTTGCAATTGAAAAGATGCTGCCGCAGTTACCATAGGAAAATGTAGCTATTACCCATAAATCTTAACAAAAATGCAGAGATTCTGCAATTTCGTTAAAAAAATAGTTAGACTTTGTAATATTATTTTAATCATCAGCCCAAATAGAAAGCAGAAAGCCCACAAAAGCAGTTGTCCGAACCCAGCAATCAACAGCAATAAACGAGGAAAAGAATTATGGATACG
>NZ_JAUBQR010000151.1:0-16331 GCF_036701385.1 Microcoleus sp. Pol12B4
GTGAATTGGTATTAGCATTACTCTAAGAGGTGAGAGTATACACCAACCCTCACTCGCACCTCATCCAAATGATAAAGATGACCCTGTTCCTTTCCCAACTCCTATCACAACTGACAGTATAAAAGGAGGTTCCGTCTCTTCCTCGCAGGAACATCAAAGAGTCTCTGGTTTATATCACAGTAGCGACAACCAAACTAATGCTAACACCGACATCTCTTTCCTAGGCGAGAGTATACACCAAAGCTCAATAGATATCTCCGAAAACAATCAAAGCCTCTGTGTAGTTAAGCTCCTTGACGTAAATGTAACCATCCTAAATTAGCTAGTGTGCACGATAAAATCAGACTTTAAGATATTTATTGTTGATAATTATATCGCAATGTTGAGTGAGATTTGTTAATTTTAATCTGACGATTGCCTCGCTTTTTATAATGGTAATATTAGCGCTCCTATTCGCAACCTTACTATTCCACAAATCGTTAAAATTACTTGCTCATATTTTTGGGAATTTAATCTAAATCTTTCTTGGGCAACTCGAAATATCTTGACCGCTCGAATTCGATGTTCTACAAAAAATCGGCGAGCAGAAAACGCTTTATTTTGTTTTTTTTGTTCTGTTGTTAATTCTCGTTTCTTGGGTTTTTTAAGGGGAGTTGTTATTAAATCTTCTCCAACGTAAGCTTTATCTCCCTTAAATCTTTGTTGAGGAGCCAACTCGGAGCGATATTCTCGGAATAATGTTATATCGCTTTTAGGTCCAGGTTCCCCTGCCACAACATCAACTATATCTCTACCATCTGGCATGAAAATTATTTGACTTTTAAATGTAAGCTGTTGCGGCATTTAAATTGTCTATTAAAAAATAATAAAAGTCTTGTGGGGAGTAGGGTTGGGCCTCCCGCGCGCCTCAAATATACAACTTAAATGCACGACAGCTTATGGTTAGTCTTCTTGCCTGAAAAGTATTTTTCTTGTTCATCACGAGTTCCAGGTATTTCTCTGACTTGTTCGTAGGTATCTACTATTAATTAATATTCTGTGAATATTTTCTTAACTATTGCATGGTCAGCAGCATTTTTTTACTTGTTCCAGCCAGCTAGATGGTATCAATCAAAGCAGGCGTCCAAACCAATAGTTAAATGTATCATTAGCTGTAGACTCACTAACTCCAAATGGGATGCCCCGAAGTTGAAGTGTTGTCATAGTCCTAAGATAGAACAAAATTAAAATTATTTGTTCGGGAATAGATAAGTGGGATTTGCGACTGACTCCACCAGCAATAATTGTCACTTTTTGGGATTCTAGTAAATCTTGTTTTTCATAACGTAATGGTTCGGGATTTTGGAGAAATTGTTGTAACTGTTCATAGGCCCAACCAATTAATCGCTGTGTTTCTTTATGATTCTTTTCAAGATAATGCAGGATGTCGCTCATGTTTCTGTGTAAAAAAATGTCTTTTATCTTTTTTTATTGCACAATGTTACTATTTGGGGAATATCTTCTATTAGTGATTGGTTAATTTCTAACTAAATGCGTTTTTTTTTGATAATACGGCGGCTTTTTTGGCTACATACTGGGCAAAATTCTGTTTTTTTTGAGGATAAATGCTCAAATAATTGTTGCTTCTGTCTCTAAGCTAGCCCATACAATTTCATTAGATGGATGCAGTATTTTGGTCATTAATTTTTTAGGTTTAACTTAAATAATCGCTGTCTTCATAAGATTTTAGCATACTAAGTAAGGAAGAACCATTAATTGCTTGAATGGCTGCTACAAACTAATAGCAATCAATATTTCTTTACAATGTTCGGAATCTGGACTTCACAAACGATCGTCAAAAACTGATGGGTTTTGAATCGTGAATGTCAATTTCTGTGTAGATATACGTATACCGGACACAACAGTTGCCTCCCAGCTTCACATAATCTTCACAAATCTCCGTATAATTACGGTAAGTTTATAAAGATTAGGTAAAGATTGCCATCAAAGGTAGCCCAAATCACGATTCTATAAGTTAAACTGAGAGCCAGGCAAAACCACACTTACGTAATCACCACACAATCCTGAAAAAACGCAATTTTATATATCCTAAAGGCGTTGAAGGGATGCCGTAACCAAGAGGTGTTAGTCGGACATATCGACAAACAGTTTTTAAGCCAACTCAATTGCGACTAAACCAATAAAAATTGCTCATAACCGGGTTAGTTGTAATTCAAAAAAATTGAAACAACTTTTTGACAGGGTAAGTTATGAAAAAAAATTTAGGGGTTAAAAATCACAGTTTTAAAACCCCAGAAGCCTTGAAAAATTTCCCGGCTATTCAGAAAATTTTCGAGGAAGTCGGTGCAGGACCGACATTAGTGACCAAATTAAATACAGCCTGTGAAATTTGTGAGTTTCAGCTCGGAGATGAAATCACTCAATATCAAACACCCGATAATAGCAACAATTTAGTTGAACAGGAACAGAGCGATTACCATTTTTATTTAGTTTGCGAGGGAAGAGTCAGGCTGCTAGCGGTAGAAGCGTCTCACCAGCAGGAGATTTCGGCGGTTGTACTGGAAGTCGGAGCAATATTTGGGACAGATGACCGATTTATAGACAGCGGACTGCCTTACAGGGTAATTGCAGCCGACACTTGCCAAATAGCTCGAATTGCGGCCACCACAATGCAGCTTATTTTAGAAGAATTCCCGCAACTGCAACAGCATTTGCAGCAAGAATTTCAAGAGCGACAGCAGTTA
This sequence comes from Microcoleus sp. Pol12B4, assembly GCF_036701385.1. NCBI lineage: Bacteria > Bacillati > Cyanobacteriota > Cyanophyceae > Oscillatoriales > Microcoleaceae > Microcoleus > Microcoleus sp. Pol12B4. The sequence continues at coordinate 2,745 of NZ_JAUBQR010000151.1, forward strand.
ATATTTTTCAAGACACAAACAGATTTGCGATCGCTCCCTCCCCACCAACAACAGCTTCTGTGGCCGCATTTACTTCCTTACATAGAAGAAAGCCGAATTCCTGCCGGAGTTTCCCTCGCTGAGCATTGCCAAAACTCCAACAATCTTTTTTGGCTCCGCAGCGGTCAAATTCAAGGTCAAGCACCGCCAATTATCGGCAGTAACTGGGAACATTCAGACGTAAAGAGCGACTGGATAGCGGTAACAGATCTGCTAACTTACCAGCTTAGCAGCGAACAGTGGGAAATCGCTAAAGCCACAATTAGTTCCGAAAGCAATCCCCGCCCTAAAATCATCCGCAAACCTCCAGTTTTAAGCTTAGTAACGCCGCCCCAAGATGCCCGATCTACTTCACAAACCGAGCCATCAAAATTAACCACATTTGCTCAGCAAAAACCCGCAGCCGGAATCATCAGCTTCCCCAAACCCAAGCAGCGGCGCTGGTTGAGCAGCAGACACCCATTCATTCAACAACAGAGCGCAGCAGATTGTGGAGCTACTTGCTTAGCCATGATTAGCGAATATTGGGGTAAAAAATTCAGCCTAAATTACTTGCGCGAATTGGCAGAAATTGGCCGCAGTGGCGCGTCGCTCAAGAGTCTGGCAAAAGCAGCGGAAAGGATGGGATTTCACACCCGTCCCGTGCGGGCTTCTTTAACTCCGCTGCGAAATCAAAATCCCTGGATTGCTCACTGGCAAGGCAATCACTACGTGGCAGTTTATCGCTTTAAAAATCAACAGGTTTTAGTGGCTGATCCGGCGGCTGGCAAGCGGTGGATGACCATTAAAACTTTTACCGAAAATTGGACTGGGTACGCCCTAATTTTAGACCCGACAGCGGAACTATACCGCAATCACAGTTCCGAAGATCAAGGCATTAAAATTAAAGATTTTGTTGGCATAGTCTGGCCCTACCGCGCTGCGATCGCCAAAATTTTGATACTCTCCTTGTTGCTCCAAATATTTGGTCTAGTTACTCCCCTCTTTACCCAAGTAATTCTCGACCAAGTGGTTGTCAGCAAAAGCATAGTAACTCTGCACGTTTTTGCGATCGGACTGCTGCTGTTTAGTGTTTGGCGAACGTTGTTGGGTGCAACGAGACAGTATTTGCTGGATTATTTGTCGAACCGCATTGACCTGACTTTAATTAGCGGCTTTATCAGTCACACTCTCAGTTTGCCGATCAAGTTTTTTGAATCTCGTCAGGTGGGCGATATCTTGACGCGGGTTCAGGAAAATCAAAAAATTCAGGCATTTTTGACTCGCCAAGCTATTACGGCTTGGTTGGATGCTTTGATGGCTGTAGTTTACATCGGACTGATGGTTTACTATAACTGGCGTCTGGCTTTGTTGGTGCTGGCTTTGATCCCGCCGATCGTGATTTTGACTTTAGTGGCAACTCCGTTTTTGCGAAAAGTGTCGCGGGAGATTTTTACCGAAAGTGCCAAGCAAAATTCATCTTTGGTGGAAATGATTACTGGGGTGGCGACGGTTAAGGCAACTGCTGCTGAGCGAGAAATGCGCTGGCGCTGGGAAGACCAATTAACCTGCATGATTAATGCTAAATTTCGCGGGCAGAAGTTGGCTAATTCTTTGCAGGTGATCGGGGGTGGGATTAATACTTTGGGCAGCACGGCTTTGCTGTGGTACGGGGCAATGCTGGTGATTCAAGACGAGTTGACGATCGGTCAATTTGTGGCTTTTAATATGATGATTGGGAGCGTGATTTCTCCTGTGCTGTCTGTAGTGGGACTTTGGGATGAGTTTCAAGAAGTGCTGGTTTCGATCGAGCGTTTGGATGATGTATTCTCTGCCCAACCTGAAGAAAGCCCTTACAAGCCAATGCTGGTGCTGCCTCGCATTCAAGGAAACGTCAAGTTTGACAATGTTTCTTTTCGTTATGCTCAGGATGAGGAACGCAATACGCTGCAAAATCTTTCCTTTGAGGTGCAAGCTGGAGAAACTGTGGCAATTGTCGGCCGCAGCGGTTCCGGTAAGAGCACTTTAGTAAAGCTGCTGCAAGGTTTCTATTATCCAGAAAAGGGGCGGCTGACAATTGACGGCCACGATATTCGGCACATTTCTTTGCAGTCGCTGCGAGTTCAGTTGGGTGTTGTTCCTCAAGATTGTTTCTTGTTTTCGGGAACGATTTTGGAAAATATTACGCTGTATAAAAACGGAAACGATGCTGATTCTGCAAGCTTGGAACAGGCGATAGAAGTGGCGAAGCTAGCAGAAGCTCATGCTTTTATTCAAGATATGCCGCTGGGTTATCAAACTCCTGTGGGGGAAAGGGGAACAAGTTTGTCTGGGGGCCAGCGACAACGAATTGCAATCGCCCGCGCTCTTTTGGGAGATCCCCGGATTTTGGTTTTGGATGAAGCAACTTCTTCGCTGGATACGGAGTCTGAACGCAGGTTTCAGCAAAATCTCGCCCGCATTAGTCGCGATCGCACTGCGTTTATTATCGCTCATCGGTTGTCTACGGTGCGTAATGCCGATCGAATTTTGGTTCTAGACAAAGGCATTTTAGTCGAACAAGGCAACCACGACGAATTAATGGCTGAACGCGGACTTTACTATCACCTCGCTCAGCAACAACTCGATATTTAAGTCATTAGTCATTAGTCATTAGTCATTAGTCATTAGTCATTAGTCATTAGCAACCAACACAAGGCTAAAGAGAATTTTCACTTACTCCTGACTCCTAACTTCTAACTTCTGACTCCTGACTGACAACTCCTAACAACTGCTAACTGCCAACAGCCAACAGTCATACAGATTAACTTGGAGGAAATACAATGTTTTCACAAGATGAGAAAGAATTAGGCTATGCTCCTAACGAAATAGGTGAAGTCTATGGGGGCGTAGCTTCAAGGCAAGAAAACGAAGCCCGAAAAAAAGACCGCTCTTTAGAATTAGTAGAATTTCAAAATCGCTCTTCTCAAACTAATGACGGTATCAATATTGCCAAATTACGGCAGCCTGATGCTAAGAATTGGTCTACTTCTTTGCACTCGGTACTCGACCAGCCACCAGTATCTTTTCCCCAGCGGTTGATATTAGGAGGAATGGTTTTTTCCGTAGCTTTTGGAGCGTGGGCAACTTTGGGAAAAATTGACCAAGTTGGTCATGCTCAGGGCAAATTAGTTCCCAAAGGTGCTGTTTACAAAATTCATCCGACGGAGACGGGAAAAATTATTAACCTCGCTATCAAAGAAGGTCAAAAAATCAAAGCTGGACAATTATTGGCGGAATTAGACCCGTCGAATGCCCAGAGCGAGGTGGAGCGTCTTCAGAAAATTCTGGACGCTGATCGAATTCAATTGGTGCAGCAAATTAGTTCGATCGAGAGAACTCGACTGGAAGTAGAAGCGAGCCAAGCTATTGCTGCTGCAGACCAGCGGGGGGCTGAAGCTGCGATCGCCCGTGCTCGCGCTTCAGCCGCCACCACGCAGTCTCAAATCGAGCAATTGCAAGCAGATTTAGTGTCTCAGCAAGCGCGCAAGCAACAGCTCAAACCTCTGGAAAAGAATGTGCAAGACTTGCTCTCGCAACTGAAAACAGATATTAACTCCCAGCAAGGGCGGCGCGATCAGGTGAAACCGTTGCAACGCAAGACTCAAGAATTGCTGGTGCAATTGCAAGCAAAAGTAACTGCTCACAAAGAGCGGATCGCGCGTCTCAAACCTTTGGTAGATGAAGGAGCACTGTCAAAAGACGTATTGTTTCAAGCTGAGGAAGCTCTGCGAGAAAGTGAAAATGCGGTGATTAGAAGCCAGTTGGGGGAGACAACTCAGGCTGACGATCGCGCCTTTGAAGTTGAGCAAACCGTTCGCGACAGGCAAAGTGCTGCCATCAGGAGTCAACTGTCTGATGCAACTGGGGTTAAGGAAAGGTTGTTTGAAGTCGAGCAAAATTTGCGCGATCGAACTAGCGCCATTTCTAGAGCCCAAGGTGAATTAGCCCAACAACTGGCAGAAGTCGATCGACTGCAAGCCGAAGCCGCCAGCAAACAAGCCGCAGCGCGCCAAACGCAGTTAGAAAAAGAGCAAAAAATTCAGCAGTTGGAAATGGAATTAAATCAAGTCAAATCCAAAATTGCCGAAACCCAAACCCTGCTCGATCAAGCAAAAAATAAGCTCAAACAAAGATTTCTCTACGCACCCGTCAGCGGAGTGATTTCTGCCCTCAACATTCACAATACCGGCGAAGTAGTTCAACCGGGTCAAACTATTGCAGAAATGACTCCGAATCAGGCTCCGCTAGTGCTCGAAGTCAGTTTGCCAAACCGAGAAGCGGGATTTGTCAAAACCGGAATGCCGGTGCAAGTCAAATTCGATGCTTTTCCTTATCAAAATTACGGCGTGATTCCGGGAAAAGTTGTATCGGTTTCGCCCGATGCCAAAACAGACGAGCGATTGGGTGTTGTTTACCGGGTGGAAGTGAGTATTGATCGAGACTCAGTGAAAGCCAACAATCAAACCTGGAAACTCAAAGCTGGTCAGACAGCTACTGCAGAAATTGTCATCCGCCAGCGCAGCATAGCCGACGTTTTGCTTGACCCTCTCAAGCAACTACAAAAAGGCGGCATGAGTTTGTAGAACTTAGTTAAGTGGTTGTTGTCCTTTGTCACTCTATATACACAAAACAGGATAAAATAATGAATTCCCAATTCCACAATTCTGCCAATCATTCCCAAGTTGGAATCAAGCCAGAACAATTGGATGAGATAATTTCAGCCATCCTGGCAGGAAAGTATTCTTGGGCTTGTTTTTTACTTTTGCGGTGCACGGGTTACAACCCTCTCGACTATATCCCTTACCGTACTTCCAACCGCTTGCTTAAGGAAAACAGTCAAATCAGCAAGTCGAGTAAATCGGAAACTAAGTCTGCATTGGGGAAAATTGCGGATTTAGATTATGTGGAGGTGGTGAGGGAAAAACGAGCCGGAGTTCGAGGGGGTTATGTAACTGAGGCTTTTAGCGAGTTGCACTCAGATACCAGCGGTTTTGGACTTCAAGTCAAGGAAGGGCAATATCTCGCGATGCAGAAGGTTGAGTGTTTGCCAATTCCCAGTCAAGGATTTTTTGCTGGATTTAAGACGCGCTTGTTTAATTGGGCTGGTAAGTAATTTAGTCGATAGATCGACAACCCGATTGCGGGCGTTGGGTGTACCTATTTTTTGGTTGACTCACCGCGGGCGATCGGGTTTTTCACTAGGCAGACAACATTAGGAGTGGATGCTATTAAATTATTATCCCCAAATAAGTCCTGATTAAAATTATAAATGCCAAAATGGCAACACCCACTAAATTTCTTGATTTATTATGGTAAAAACGGAATTTATGGGAATAACAAACACATAATTTTATGGCAAATACTCTATTTTTACAACAAAGTTATCCCTTGGATAATCCTAACCCTAACTATGCTCGTGCTACAGGAGGGGCTGTTTTTTCCCAATATAGTCAAACGGCTTCAGGAACTTTGACTGCCACCGAGGCAGATACGTTAGTCAAAGGTGGGGTATCTGCTGCTATTGCTGATGCCCAAGCTGTTTTTAGCAATGACCAAAATTTCTCTGCTCTCTTTACTGACAGTGCTGTAATTGCTCTTGGAACATCTCAGGGAAGTTCTAGTAGTGAAGCGAAAGTAATTGCTAGTTTTTCTGTATCAAAAAATCAAACTTTCTCTTTCGATTTTGCAGCCGAGTTACACATACAAGCCAAAGAAATTGATAATCCTAATGCTGAATATAACTGGGCTAAGGGTAAAACCTCTTTCATTGTTTTAGACACGTCAGATGCCAAAAAGCCGAAAGTATTAGATTATTTTGGCATGAACGGGAAGTTAATCTCTTCGGAGCAAATCGGCGATCAGAAGTTGGGATCTAGCCGCAACGTTACCATTACTAATCAGCAGAAAAATACTGATATTGATGGCAACAATGGCAGAGATTTTATCACAAGCGTGGCTATTGGCAATTATCAGAGGCAGTTTAACCGCAATCTCAACATCACCATAGTGGAAATGAATACCAGTGACACTAAATTTAAGCAAGATACTTTAATCGGAAAACTGGGTTCAGATGTCATCTATGGTACAATCTGGAATGATAAAATAGATGGAAATAAAGACGCAGACGGAAAAAGAACTAAAGGCGAAGATGGCGATCGTCAACTAAAAGGAACCAACAGCGCAGACAAAATATATGGCAGCCTGGGAGACGATCAAATCAATGGAGAAGGAGGCGATGATATCCTTGAAGGCAGTTCAGGTAACGATCGGTTGGACGGTGGTGACGGAAATGATAAACTTTATGGCAGCGATGGTAATGATACCCTGAGTGGCGGTGCAGGTAATGATACGTTGGTTGGTGGTGTTGGCAATGATGTGATGAGGAGCAATCAGGGCAACGATTTCTTTCTGTTCCACAATCGTGATAGCTTGCTCATAGGGGAGTTAGATATTATCAAGAACTTCAAAGCTGATAAAGATCAGATTGGATTGCAGGGATGGGGTACGATTAATGCCTCAGATTTGTTGGGGGGGAGCGCGACATCACCATTCCAGATCAGCGATACCCAAGATGGTACTCTTTTAAGTTCTAGTTCTGGTGGAAAAGTTCTCTTGGAAGGTGTGAAATTAAATCAACTCAGTGCCAAGAATTTCATGTTTTCTTAAAGAGGCATCCAAATGAGGGGCTTTTGCCAACAGAGTGCTTCTGTCATAGAATGAAATTAACAGCCAAAATAGAGGGCATCCTAGCTGAGGATTCCCTCTATTTTGATCGCTGTCAATCCCCATGACTAACTTAATATTTCGACCATTTAGCCAAAAATCACAGTATCTCCGTTGGCAGCACTAAAGCCTGTACTGCCAGTAGTCTTGTAGACCGTATTGAAGCCCTCGCTGATGTAGTTACCCCAAACATCAGGGCCGGTCCCACTAGAGGATGTGAGTCGGTTGGAGATCATGGTGCTGTTTCCAACTCTGGCAGTGCCGAGGTTGTAAATTCCACCACCGTTGGCTGCCCTGTTCCCAGAGACCAAGCTATTGGCTCTCAGGGTTAGGGTAGCGCCTGTGTCATTATAGATACCGCCACCTTGTCCTGCTGTGGAATTGTTCAGGATGCTGGTGTTCGTTATATTGGCAGTTCCGCCATTAAACACACCACCGGCAGCGCCACCACTACTCGTTCCCTTGTTGCCTCGAATCAGCGTGTTGTCCAGAGAAATTATTGTGCCGAAGTTGGAAATACCGCCACCGAGGATACCTGCGGTGCCATCGTTAATCAGACTGGTAGTCACAGTTACAGCGGCTCCACCACTGTTATGGATGCCACCCCCGAAGCGTCCCGCCGTATTCTTGGAGAATATATCGTTGTCTACTGTCAGGGAAGCACCACCAGCGTTGTATATTCCACCTCCGTCAGATTGTGCCTGGTTGGTGTTAAAGGTGCTGTTTCTTGCCTCCAAACCACCCAGGTTGTAAATTCCACCACCTTGAGCAGAGGTCGCAATGTTGCTGTTAAAGGTGCCACCGTTCACCAACATACCGCCATAATAGTTGTATATCCCACCGCCAGCTTGTGCAACGTTATTGTTAAGCGTACTGTTGAAGAGTCCTAGAGAACCGCCATAGTTGAAAATACCACCACCAACATCAGAAGCCTTGCCGTTAGCAATGGTGACTCCTACAATGGTTGCATTTACGTTGGGGTCCACCTGAAACACGCGGCTAGTATTATTGCCACTAATTGTGAGCAGACTTGCCCCCGCACCATTAATCGTGACATCGCCGCTGATTTGCAGTTGCCCACCCGTCAGGGTAATGGTATCTGGAGTAGTATCAGCCATCACTCCTGTAAAGTTGATCGTATCAGCACCAGCAGCGGCATTGCCATCTAAAATTGCCTGACGCAATGAGCCAGCACCACTGTCATTGGTATTGGTCACTGAAAACGTTGCCAGCGCGTGATTGTAACCTTCCTGTGCCCAGGATTGCAAAAGGTCAGGGTTTTCTATCGGCCCAGTCGAAAATTCAAAGTTCCAGTTTCCCCCCACAGATGCGCTACCTGTCAGGTCTTTAGAAGCTGCTACATCGGCTCCAGTTAACTGGTCAATTTCTTGTACAAACTCTTGCCCCGCTGTACTAGCTGCCAGATTGCAGCCATAAAGCAGAATGTCCGCATCTTCGGTTAGGGCTGCTCTCCAATTAGTCAGCTCATCGGCATAGTTACCCAAGTTATTTAGATTGAGATCTGTCGCTCCGAGTTGTAAATGCCCATCGCTACCATGAGAGAAGATAGACAAACTCTTAATACCACTGAGACCTGATAGAACTTGGGTAATCTGAGTTATTTCATCTTGTAATGGATCGAGGACCCATATATTTGTGTTCTGCAAACCCTTAACTAAGTCTTGATAGTCATCAACAGTGGAGTCAATGAAAGCAATGTTGGAAGACTTAGAAGTTTGTCTAAGGGTGCTGAACGGCTCCTGTCCAGTTCCCCCTAAATAAGCAATCCCACTGGAGGTCGCGGGAATACCAGAAAGTGCTGAATTGTCAGCAGAACGCCATATTTCCATATATACTGATTCCTCTTTGATCAGAATTTTACTAATTGTTTATTGAATTTTATGAAAGCTCCAATTTAAGTAGTAAGATATCTGGATAAATGTCCCTACTCTGAGTTTCACAAACCAAAATCAAATGGCAGACCGGATTTTATGTAATTTTAAACCGTTGCTAATTATAAACAGATAACAAAATTTTAATTTTTGTTATCTGTTTATAGTGAAATTGAATGCTTGAATGGTCATAGATAACATTCACCTAAGTGCCATTACCTATGACCATTAAGCTTATTAGTAAGCTTTATTGATCACAGCAGCGGAAGTGCTGGCAGAGAAAGAACTACCCAAGTAATCCGTTACAGCCAGGGTGTCAGCTTTTGTGAAGCTGTAAGTAGGGTACCAAGTGTTATTATCGGCTACACCTTTAGCACCAGCAGCAGCACTGTTGCTGTAGGTTTTTGGGCTGTTGACAACTGTCGCGAATATGTTTTTGGTGTCGAATTTGACAGAAACGTAATCATATTCGCTGAAACCACCTTGAACTGCAGTAGATTCAGAAACGACTTCCAAGTAATTTAGGTCAGAAAGAATCATGGTCTTGCTCCTTGTTAAAATGAGTGATTTGTTGTTTTCCTGTCACTTAACTTAGCTTGCCTTGTGGTATTTGTGTTGCCATTTTGGCAGAAGATTTTTTCGGTGGCAGTTTGATTTTTATGTCATCAATTTATCAAATTCTAACAATGATTGTGTTGCCAATTTGGCAGAAATATTTTCTGTTTTGGCTGAACAACTTTGTTTCCTTCGATGTCCTTAAGATAGCTAGGATTTTCCCACCTGTGTTGCCAATTTGGCAGATGTATGATTTTTTTTTGAGATTAATTGCGAGCCGAGCGCTCGCTCTGCACCCCCGATGACTCCGCATCCATTGGATAGATCGCGATCCAATGGATGTAACCATATCTCACAGCAACTCTATAATTTCAAACAACTCTGCCAAATTGGCAACACAGCTCTAATTAGTCCAGATATATTTAGATACATCGAAAGAAAGGTGCTGTTTAAATTTAAACAGACATTTTGAGGGTGATGGCGTTGGCTAAATCAAATGCCATTGGCAAGCAATGCCGATCACCATCGCCCAGATTGGGATTGGTAACAGTTTTGTCCCACCCTATTTTCGGGATGGATCGAGGTTCATTTATTAAAAAAATTTCAGTCTTTAGTCGGAACTTCCCCCGCCTGCTCACTATCGTTCCGATCCAAACCAATACGGGGTCAGACTTTCCCGATTTGGGAAAATCTTTTACATGACTACAAGTCCTGGAAACCATTATTTAGCGCGGTTTTTGCTTAATTCCACTATGTAACAAGAGGTAGTAGGCAAAGATTAAGAAAATCTTAAATACATGACTACAGATTTCTAAGGCTCAAATCGCCCAAACCTATATCCCAAAAGAAATACAGACAACGATTCCCCAAAGCGGGGAAGTTCCCTTTAGTCTGAAGTCAAAAGCAAATGTAAACAGGCAGGGGATTTAAAAACAGCGATCACCTACTATCGACAGTCCATCTCTATGAAACCAGATTTAGCAGAGGCTCACTATAATTTGGCTCTAGTGATGCAAGAACAAGGTGAACATCAAACCCCAAGTAACTGCGATCAAAAAACTCCCATACCAGCCTAGTAGTCCCCCAAGTTAGTTTTGATTAGTTTAAAAACAAGGAGCATTATGTTGATATCTGATTTGTCATACCTCGAAAATGTTTCAGAAAACGACTTGATTTTAGGTGGTGCTGCATTGGGATTGGCTGCCTTTTCATCGGTGGACAGTGGAAACACTTTGACTACTACAGACATTATTTTGAGAAAGCAAGGTCAAGTTACGAAAGCAAGGGGTACAGGAACAGCTATAGCGATTGGCACTGATCCTCTAGTTGGTGTTGATGTTTACTACGCAGGCTTTGATAAAGTGAAAATAAAAAGTAATTCAGGAGCAGGAGCCAACTATGCTTTTGAGACTGTTACTGTAAAGGCGATGGACTTGCCACACTAACTTTGAGGCCTTGTAGTCAGGGCTTGAACCCTTTTTAGCTTTTAATGATTGACCACTGCGTCACGGGTACGAGGGGTTTCTTGCCGAGGAAAGGGCCGATCGCCCCAACTCGCTGAATGCCCATTCTAATTACTTCCGCATCATGGCAGGTGCAGGGCGATCGCGATCGCCCTGCACTTGCCATGACTCCGCATCCATTCGATCGCGATCGTATTCAAATCAGCCAAATTCGTCGCATTCCAGGCTGCTGCCACCCCTTCGATCCGCCGGTCAGAGTCCCCGGACAACAGATTTCCAGGCAGAGCCTCGGAAGCGATGTCCAGAGGCGGAGCCTCGCTTGCTTGAGAAATTGGACATAATGTAAAAATTGAAAGCTTACATAAGTCCTGTAATTTCAAACAAATCTGCCAAATTGGCAACATAGCTTTAATTAGTCCAGATAGATTAAATTAGAAATTGGTAGTGTTAATGTTCATGCAAATGCTGTTCGTATTTATAGATAAAAGGAGATAAATCGCGATGTATCCATTAGATTCACTAGCCGATCAGCCCTTAAATCTTGACAACAGCAATATTTTAAACACATTAAATTCGCTGAAAAACAACGCTGGTGCCGGCAGCATTTCTAGTTCCTTCGTAAATGAAAGTGGCGCCGGCAGTACCAGCACTGCGATCGCCACTTCCCCTACGGGAGAAACTAGCTACAGCAGCCAAACAGTTTATACTCCGGAAGCCACCTCCAGTAGTGGCAGCGCAGAAGCTTCCGCTTCTTTTGATGTTCCTCCGACATCGAGCGCGACAGCAACGGCACCAGCAGCAACGCCAGCGCCAGTAACGACTCCAACTCCAACGCCAACACCTTCAAACAATAGCGATGATCGGATCGCAGGTCATAGAGGCAAGGATGTTATCGATGGAGGCGATGGAAACGACACTGTGCGGGGAGGAAAAGGTCAAGATTTGCTGATTGGCGGCAACGGCGACGATTTTCTTTGTGGCGACTTCGGCACCGATACATTGATTGGAGGTAGCGGCGCTGATACCTTTGCATTTAGACCGGAAACAGCTAGTGCAGCAGCTAATCCATTGTTAGCAGATCGAGTCGTTGATTTCAATCCCGCTGAAGGCGATCGAATTGGGCTGATAGGGGGACTTTCGGTAACAGACTTGACACTCGTGGCGTTTGATACTGATGGTGACGGTACAACAGACGCGACTCTGCTCAAGTTTAGTTCAAATAATGGCGATCGAATTTTAGCTGTTGTTTTGGGAACAGTTAACGCAGCGGGTGCAACAACTTTGAGCAATTCTAATTTTATTAGTTTGCCAAATGACATTGTGTAGCCAAGCGTTAACCGTTAACACAAACTACCCCGCAGGAATCGTGGGGGGATGAAGTTAATAAATTTATATAGGTTGAGAGAGAAACATGAAGGACTTTTACGGACCATTGATTGAAGCCAGTGAAATCATCGAACTACTCAGGCAAGAGATGCAATTAAAAACATTTAGTCAAAAGGTTTTGCAGAAAAAAGTTATTGAGAAAGCAGCCCGGGAACGGGGGTTAACTGTGACTCCCGAAGAAATTCAAGCAGAGGGGGACCAACTGAGGCGCGAGAAGCGTTTGGAGAAAGCGGCTGACACGATTGCTTGGCTGGTCGATCAGATGATTTCTGTAGAAGATTTAGAGGTCGGAATTTGCGATCGGCTCCTCAGCCAAAAACTAGCCGAACACTTGTTCAGCAAAGAAGTAAAAAATTTTTTTGTTCAAAATAAATTGCAATTCGACCAAATAATTCTTTATCAAATAGTTGTTGCCAACCGCCAGCTTGCTCAGGAACTATTTTATCAAATTCAAGAAGGAGAAATTAGCTTTTTTGATGCCGCTCACCTTTACGATATTGACGAAACTCGTCGGCATTTATGCGGTTGCGCAGGCAAGGTTTATCGGTGGGGTTTAAAACCAGACATAGCCGTCGCCGTATTTAGCGCTAAACCCGGAGAAGTGATTCGTCCAATTGAAACAGAGCTAGGATATCACTTGTTCCTAGTTGAAAAGTTTCTGCCGGCAGAATTAACCCCTGAACGGTATCAAGAAATATTGCAAAATCTGTTTAACGAATGGCTGGCTAACGAAGTAAACCATTTATTGTACACTTCTAAAGTGTAGAAACTTAATTTCTCGCCATCAAAAACCGATATATAACAATTCTAAATGAGTCGTAAATTTTTGACCCCACCCCAACCCTCCCCTTATCAAGGGAATGGAGTAAGAAATTCACAAATGATTTAGGATTGCTATATATAATTTTGCCACAACCACATACAAGGCTAAAATTTAGGGAACGTCTGGGTGAACAGAGAGACCTAATATCGTATCCAACTGCATCAATATTATTCACTTCTTGGGGCGGGGCGTGGGGGTAAATAGTCTCATGCGTGTGGATTTAAATATTGCTCCCTCTCACGCACTCTACTACTTAGGTAAAAAGTGGTTTGACGAGCTACTTATAGCTCAAGAAGGTTCAGTTAAAAAGGTAATTTATAGCCCTCGCAACTCACTAAAATTGAGAACTGAAGAAAGTCTCGGCGATTACTTCAGAGTTTTTTAGTATCCTAGCGACAGCGCGAAGCATAGCAAATAATGAGACGATTAGCTAACCTAAGCTTACTGACTTATAGCGCTCTTAAAATTACTTTTGAAATTTGAGTTTTGCCAACGCCATATATGCCAGCTAGCCAAGCCAAATGGAAAAAATATATCGGTTCAAAACGCCCCTCTAATATATTATCCCCACAAGCTACTTTTTTTATTCTCATTTTTCCTTAGTCCCATAAATTACTGGAGTTTAGACTAACAAGGGAAAGAAAAGGGAGCCTGTGATTGGCACAGGCTCCCTAAAGGCAGAAAA
>NZ_JAUBQR010000152.1:0-1383 GCF_036701385.1 Microcoleus sp. Pol12B4
GGGCAATAACTAAATAAAGTTGTGCGAACCAAAATAGAGGCGGTACAACTCGCAGCTTAGCGTACAGCGGTTGTTATCGACATGAATCAGCCCCATACTAAATAATTTAGAAGCCACTATCGGATCTAATTCCACTCCGTGTTCCGATTTTACCACTTGTTTAAGTGCAACCGCAAGTTCTGGATACTCTTGCAATGTTGCCCAAAAACTCCGCAAATAATCTTTATAAATTCCCGCTATTGTGGGAGCTTCTTGTAGTAGCTGATCTAGGGTTACGCTGTTTTGACAGAGGTGGTAAAGAGCTAGCCGCACCAGATAGGGATGTCCCCCCACCATTGCCATCAGTCGATCGGCATCGGGGCTATCTGTCCAATCCAGTCCGTGACGCTGGGCTAAAGCAAGTATCTGCTCTTCTGTAAAATAGGGCAATTGCAGCGGTAAACCGACATTAAAAGGCGATTCAGTGAGCTTTAAAGGAATATAAATTTCTGTGGAGTGAAGAACGATTAACCGCAGTTTTCCCAAAGTTTCAATCCGCTTTGCTTCTTCATGCCAGCTTCGCAGGAGCGGCAAAAATTCTCTGGCAATTTTTGGATATTCAAAAATTATATTTACTTCATTTAAAGCTAACACAAGAGGGGTACTTATTTCGGCTAGTAAATGTTGTTGCAAATAGATGGTGCAGCTTACTTTGCTACCCATGTCTTCATCCCAATAATCATCTAATAGAGGTGGTAATTCTAGGTGGCGGCTGATGTTGGCACAAAACCAGCGTAAAAATTTATCGATATTGGCTAAAACAGCTTCCTCGGCTTGCTGAAAATCTAAACTTACAGTTCGATATTCAAGAGAAGTCGCGCGCTCTAAAATGCGTAGCAGAAGGGAACTTTTTCCCATCTTCCTGGGAGCTTTAATCCGCAGCACACTTCCGGGTTTAGTAATCTCTCGATAGGCAAGTTCTTCAATTAGCGGGTGAGGGATATAAAATCGCGAATCCAGGGGCACGGGAGAGCCGGGAAATTCTAAAGGTGTTGCTAGGCATTTGCTGCGAGTGAATGCTTCAATTAATTCTCGTTCCTCTATGGTCAGGGAACGAGATTCTACACAAGAGCGAAAATTAGATTTGCTAATAGATGTCTGCAATATTTGAGAGAGAGATTGCCACAAGGATGAGGCGATGTTTCTCAGGTAATGCTCTCCGTAATGAGAGGCAGATGCGATACTTGTATAAGTCTTTCCTTCCCAAACTTGGCGGAGTATGATTTCTTGTACGGGATATAAATCTTTTTGTAATCGCACACGAGTTAGCTGTAGTACCTCATCTATCGTCATAACTGGCAATAACCATATAAGTGTATCGTTGATATTATCACTTATGATTGA
>NZ_JAUBQR010000152.1:1483-16286 GCF_036701385.1 Microcoleus sp. Pol12B4
ATCTGCTGCGGGATTACCCATATTATGGAAATATGGACGCTGTGGCATCCTAATTATTGGTTCTCTGGTTTTCTTAAAGGGATTACGGCGCTGATTTCGCTATCTACAGCAGCAGTGCTGGTGGAACTAATCCCAAAAATCTTGGCTATTCCCAGTCCCGATCAATTAGCGGTGGCAAATGTAGCTTTACAAAATGAGATTGGTGAGCGCAAACAAGCTCAAGAAGCACTCTCGGAATTAATGCTAGAATTGGAAAAACGGGTAATGGAGAGGACGCTCGCTTTAGAATCCACTAATGAACTTTTGCTACAGGAAAATCGCGATCGCTCTTTGGCTGAAAATTCATTGCGGCACTCGGAAGCTAAACTGCTAGAACAAACTCAGCACTTAGAGAACGCTCTGCAACAACTTAAAGGCGCTCAAACTCAACTCGTGCAAACTGAAAAAATGTCGTCTTTGGGGCAAATGGTAGCTGGGGTTGCCCACGAAATCAATAACCCTGTTAACTTCATTTATGGCAATCTGATTCCTGCGGAGGAATACATTAAAGAGCTTGTGGAATTGATTAAAGCTTATCAAGTTTATTACCCCACTCCTGCGCCGGAAATTGCAGACAAGATTCACACTATCGAACTCGATTTTATTTTAAAAGACTTGCAAAAACTTTTTGGTTCGCTCAAAATTGGAGCAGAGCGAATTAGGGAAATTGTTAAATCTTTACGGACTTTCTCCCGGTTAGACGAAGCCGACATGAAAAAGGTAAATATCCATGAAGGTCTCGATAGCACTTTAATGATTTTGCAGCACCGCTTGAAAGAACAACCAAACCGTCCTCCTATCCAAGTGATTAAAGAGTATGGAGATTTGCCACTATTAGAATGCTACGCGGGGCAGCTTAACCAAGTATTTATGAATATTTGTTCTAATGCTATTGATGCTTTAGAACAGATTGTCCAGCAGGGATATGCGACCAACGGTTATTGGGAAAATAATTGCTGTGACCACTTAGAAAACATTTCTTGCCCACTGCTAAAAATTCGCATCCGCACCCTTTTAGTTGATGGCAAGTGGGTGCAGATTCACATTGCTGATAATGGCACTGGCATAGATTATGATGCGATCGCTAAAATTTACGATCCATTTTATACAACGAAACCTATCGGTGCTGGTACCGGGCTGGGTTTGGCGATTTCTTATCAGATTATTAAAGCCCATGAAGGTTATTTGCGCTGCACTTCCGAGGTTGGGAGAGGTACTGAGTTTATCATTGAAATTCCTTTGCGATCGCAATTTGGCGATCGCCACCTAGTGCAGAAGCAAGCTGTTATGAACAAGCTGGGTTGAGGCGTTAATAAATAATGCTGAGTCCAGCTATAATTTTCGGTTTCTTTTATTTTTTGCCTAACTTAGGCATCATCAAATCCATATTATCTGCCAATAACAAGTATTATGTGGGAAGCACTCAAAAATATCTTTTCTCCAACTCAGTATATGCCTCACGGTCATTGCTATCTTTGGCAAACGCCTTTAGTGTGGCTGCACGTAACTGGGGACTTTTTAATCGCGATCGCCTACTATTCAATTCCGGCGATGCTAATTTATTTTATCTTCAAGCGGCGCGATGTTCCTTTTTTAGGAATATTTGCTTTATTTGGTGCATTTATTATTCTGTGCGGCACGGGTCACTTGCTAGACATTTGGACGTTGTGGCATTCCGCTTATTGGCTGTCGGGGATTGAGAAAGGAATTACTGCACTTGTTTCCTGCTTCACTGCCGCCTCGATGGTAACACTATTGCCCCAGTTTTTGTCTTTAAAAACCCCCCAAGAATTAGAGGCGATAAATCGCAAGTTGCAGACTGAGATTGGGGTGCGTGAAGATGCTGAATTAGCGTTGCGCCACGCTTATGATGATTTAGAAATTAAAGTCCAAGAGCGCACCCTACAGTTGACAGAAATTAATGGTTATTTAGAAGCAGAAATAAGAGAAAGAATAGCCGCTGAATCCGCTTTGCGCGAACGAGAAACTAGGTTAACAGAACAACAAAATGGTTTGCTAGAATTAGCAAAAAATTCTAGTATCTATGAGGGAAATATCGGCGAGGCATTGAGAGAGATTACGCAAATGGCAACCCGTACTCTGAATGTTGAGCGGGCAAGTATTTGGTTTTATCAGGAAGATAGATCCGCAATGTGCTGTGCGGATATTTACGAACTGACGCCCAATAAACACAGCGTCGGTGTAGAAATGAAAGTTGCTGACTATCCTAGCTATTTCCAAGCTTTGAACAAAGAACAGGCGATCGCAGCGGTTGATGCCAAAACCGATCCGCGCACCATAGAATTTAGCGAATCTTATTTGAAGCCTTTAAACATCTCGGCTATGCTAGATGTTCCTATTACCCATAAAGGGCAAATTGCGGGTGTAATTTGTTTAGAACATCAGGGAACGACCAGGAATTGGACGCTAGACGAACAAAGCTTCGCTAGCTATGTGGCACAGATCGCAGCTTTAGCAATGGAAGCTCGCGATCGCAAGCAAGCCGAGTTAAACTTGCGTTCTGTCACCCAACGCTTGCAATATTTGCTGGCGACTACTCCGGCGGTGATTTTTAGCTGCAAATTAGGGGGAAATTATGATGTAACATTTGTCAGCGATAATGTTGTTTCAATGATTGGTTACGAAGCGCGAGAATTGGTTGATGGATCCCTTGATTGGCATAGCCTGGTTCATCCAGAAGATCGAGAGATGGTTGCTACTGCATACGATCAGATTTTGGAAAAAGAATCGATTTCCTACGAATACCGCGAACGGCACAAAAACGGTAGTTATCGCTGGATCTACGATGAGATCAAGTTAGTCAAAAATTCTGCTGGCATACCTGTGGAGTGCGTGGGTTATGGAGTAGATATTACTGCTCGCAAACAGGCGGAAGCAGCTTTGCAGCAACAAGTAAAAAGGGAGCGGCTCGTGAATTCCATTCAAGAGCGAATTCGTTCGTCTCTTAACCTAGAAGAAGTAATGACAATGGCTGTTGAAGAAATCCGGCAGTTTTTGTCAACTGATAGAACAGTTATTTACCGCTTTAATCCAGATTGGAGTGGATTTATAGCCGTCGAGTCGGTAGCTGTCGGTACGATGTCGATTTTGGGAATAGACATTAATGACCCTTGTTTTCGAGAACACTACGTCTCTGTTTACGAGCAGGGACACCTGCGCGCGATTGACAATATTTATACGGCCGGTCTTTCAGAGTGCCACGTTAATTTACTGAGCGAGTTGGAAATTAAAGCTAACCTCGTGGTTCCCATTTTGCAAGGTGAAAAACTATGGGGGCTACTAATTGCTCATCACTGCCGCAGTTACAGGCATTGGACCTCTTCTGAGATAGAATCTCTCCAGCAAATTTCCGTGCAGCTAGCAATTGCCATCAAGCAATCCACCCTTTTTGAACAAGCCAAAACAGAACTTGCCGAACGTAAACTAGCAGAAACAGCATTACAAAAAGCTGTCGTCGCTGCTGATACAGCTAACCTCGCCAAAAGCGAATTCCTTTCTTCTATGAGCCATGAATTGCGGACTCCTCTGAATGCCATTCTCGGATTTAGTCAGGTGATGGTGCGCGATTCATCTCTCAACAATCAACACCAGCAGCACCTAGAAATTATTAATCGTGCCGGTGAACACTTGCTTGCCCTAATTAATGACATTTTGGAAATGTCCAAAATTGAAGCCGGCCGAAGTCAGCTTAATGAAAGCAGTTTTAATTTAATGCGCTTGCTAAAAACCTTAGAAGAAATGTTTCGATTAAAAGCTAAATCTAAGAAATTGCAGCTAAATTTGGAAGTGGGTGACGGCGTACCACACTTTGTTACTGGAGATGAAGGTAAATTGCGGCAAATTTTGATTAATCTTGTAGGAAATGCGATCAAGTTTACAGAGAGGGGTAGCGTTACTTTGCGAGTGAAAAAGAAAGTCCAAGAAAGTTTGGGGGCTAAAACGGCCGAGTTTTCGGACACACAAACAAAAGTTGCCGACGCGGGTTCTGAAGATTCCGAAAGCTTAGCGGTTGAAACCACAGCTATACAAAGAAAACCCGGATGGTGCACTGCTTTTAATCAGTCCGAAAGCTTGGCAGACTGTGATTGTGTAGGCGCGAATGACCTTCACCCGGAATTGTTACGCCTTCAGTTTGAAATTGAAGATACGGGTCTTGGCATTGCCGCAGAAGAAATGAATAAGTTATTTGAACCATTTGAGCAAACAAAAACAGGTCAAAAGTCTCAACAGGGAACTGGATTAGGTTTACCAATTAGCCGGAAATTTGTACAAATGATGGGAGGAGATATTACTGTCAGCAGTACACCTGAGTTGGGAAGTAAGTTTGCGTTTGATATTCAAATCAGCCTTGCCACTCCCAGCGAGATTAAAATCCTTAAACCGCAGAAAAAAGTAATTAGTTTAGCACCGAATCAACCAGAATATCGGATTTTGGTTGTGGACGATCGCGCAGATAACTGCCTAGTCATAGAGAGATTATTGTCGCCACTAGGCCTCCTAGTGCGAGAAGCTAGAGATGGTGAAGAAGCTATTGCTGTATGGGAGGATTGGCAACCGCACCTGATCTGGATGGATATGCAGATGCCTGTCATGGACGGCTATGAAGCCACCAGAAAGATTAAAGCTCATCCTCTGGGAAAACAAACTGTAATAGTTGCTCTTACTGCTAGCGCTTTTGAAGAGGAACGACAAACTATTTTAGGAGCAGGCTGCGATGATTTCATGCGTAAACCCTTCGATGCAAAGATATTATTTGCGAAAATGGAAGAACTTTTAGGAGTGCGTTACATTTATGAGAAATCTGTTGATGCACCACAAGAAAATGAAAGCGAAAGTAGCGGAGGGAATAGCAATCAATCTGTCGAGTCACAACTCGGTCAAATGCCTATTGAGTGGGTAGAAAAAATATCTCATGCTGCTCATGAATGTTGCGACGATAAAATCCTCAAGTTGATTGAGGAAATGCCGAGCGAATTTGCTTTGGCAGCACAATATTTAACTACTTTGGTGCAGGATTTCCTATTTGACGACATTATAGATATAGCGCAGTCAGCAGTTGCGACGGTGTGAAAACACCAGTTTTTAACTAATCTAAACTTAGGAGGCTATTTCATTTAAAAAAGACCTAACATTAAGCCGCAATAGCATCTCCTTGCAATCTTTTTTTAGGAGAGCAAAGCGGAATTTATACTGCTTCGTTTTTTTGAGGTAAACTTCTTAAGTGTTAATATCTTTTATCTTGACAAACTACCGTGAGTGATCGCATGGACAGCCATCAATATCCTACAATCCAAGCCAACATTTTAGTAGTTGATGATAAGCCCGATAATGTGCGGCTTTTATCTACAATCTTGACCGAACAAGGGTATCAGGTTCGTAAAGCGCTGAACGGACAAAGGGCGATCGCTACAGTGCAAGAGTTTCCGCCGACCCTAATTTTGCTGGACGTGATGATGCCAGATATGAATGGATATGAGGTATGTGCAAAGTTGAAAGCTTCACCAAAAACCAGTTCCATTCCCGTGATTTTCTTAAGCGCCTTAGATGACGTTGTAGATAAGGTGAAAGCCTTTGATGTGGGAGCAGTTGACTATATTACTAAACCTTTTCATGGTAAAGAAGTATTGGCACGAGTGGCAAATCAGTTAACTATTCAAACTCAACAACAGTTACTTCAACAGCAAACGAAGCAATTCCAAGAACTTGTCGAACGTTTGCAAAATGAAATTAAAGAGCGGCAGGGAGTGGAGCTAGCTTTACGGCTTGCTCAAACAAAGTCGGATCATTTATTGCTGAATATTTTACCAGCAGCGATTGTTGAAAATTTAAAAAAGGGCGAGGGATCTCCTGCCCAGAGGTTTGATTCAGCAACAGTTCTTTTTGCCGATATTGTCGATTTTACGTCTATTGCTGCTAGAATGTTACCTCTAGAATTGGTAAATGTATTGAACCAAATTTTTTCCAGGTTTGACCAACTAACTGAAAAACACGGTTTGGAAAAAATTAAAACAATTGGAGATGCTTATATGGTAGCGGGGGGGTTGCCGGTGCCGAGGGCAGATCATGCAGAAGCGATCGCGAATATGGCCTTGGATATGCAGGAAGCGATCGCTGATTTTCAAACTGACAGAGGCGAACCATTTCAAATTCGGATTGGCATTCATACAGGGCCCGTAGTTGCTGGCGTAATTGGTACTAAAAAATTTATCTATGACTTGTGGGGAGATACTGTTAATGTTGCTTCTCGGATGGAATGTCAAGGATTACCGGGATATATTCAAGTTACTACTGCTATTTACGAACTGTTAAAAAATCGGTATTTATTTGAGGAAAGAGGTGCGCTCACGATTAAAGGAAAAGGAGAGATGATCGCCTATTGGTTAAAAGCTAAAAAAGATGTTTCGGCGGTTGAAACTGATTATTGTCAAACGCAGTCCACTCCTAGCGAACTAAGAGAGTATCCAAATACCCCAATTCTTTAAGAAGTTGGGCATCTAACCTAGGAGCTACGGATGAACGTTGAACTAATCCTTAAAAAATGAAAATAATTTGCAGTTGCCAATTTAGATTTTCCCGAAGGATTTCAATGCGATCGATAAATTCTCGAAAGTAAAACCTGCGTTCTGATTCTGATAAATCGAGCCAAAATTGGGGAAGGGAAACGGTTTGGGCAGTTTCTCGCAAATTTACTGGGGGTAGTTGCGCTAATTTGCTTTGCAGTTCCGCAATTTCGGTGCGGATTTTGTAGGCTCTAAACTCTGCCGTTTCGGTGTCTAATATGCCGCTTTCAATCAGGGCGGAAAGTTGCTCTATAATTTCTTGTTTGGAGGCGATCGCCCTGACAATTCCTGCTTTAATTCCATTCATATTCGGCATTTGCAACCCAGCAACAGCATCGGGTAAATCCCGACAAATTCCGGCGATGGTTAATTGCAATACTTCATCGTAGGAAATGCCGCTACATTTAGGTTGTTTTGGACAGTTAATCGGTCGCAAATAAAGGTATTCTTTTTCTTGGCGGTAGGAGGTGACTTTGGCAACTGTCATGGGCGATTTGCATTCCGCACAAATTGCTAAACCTGCGAGGGAACGTGGGGCGCTAGCGCTGCGAGGAGAAAGGCAGCGGTTACGGCGCAGTAACCTGTCTATTTGGGCGGCTTCTTCTCTGGAAATAATCGGGACGTGGGTGTTAGAAATTACTAGGCTGCTTTGATATTCCAAATCGCCTCGGTAGGCGGGATTTGTCAGCCAGCGGCGGCCGGTGCTTACAGAGATTTTCTTGTTGTATTTCTTGGCTAAATACCGCACGGAACCTCGCAAGGAACCGTAAATTAAAAAGTGTTCAAAAAAGTCTTTGACGGTGGGGGCGGTAGTTTTATCGATCGTATAACAATCTTTGCCGCGCCGGTAGCCGTAGGGAGCCTTACCCGGTGGAATCCGGGATTTGATGCGGTTGCGGGCGTGTCCTTTGCGAATACTCCGGCTGTGTTGGCTGCGCTGGATTTCTGCAAGAATGTGCAGCAAGTTTTTGCGGTTTCGCGGTTCTGTTTCTGCTTGTACGATGATTTCGACGCCGAGGTTTTCGAGTTGGGCGAGGTGCGAACACACTTGCTGTACGGTATCGCCGAGTTCTTCAAAACGCTGAATTAACAGGTATTTGACTGGTTCTGTTTCGCAGTCTTTTAGGAGTTGTTGCAGTTGTTGTCGCCCTCCTAAGTCTTGATAGGTGCGATCGACTTCTTGACCCCAAATTTCCGGTGCGGGTGCTGCTTCCAGTAGGGGCTCGGTGTAAGAATAAGCGATGATTTTCATCTGTTACTCGCTGAGTTCGATGATGTTGCCGTCGGGATCTTGGGTAAATAATGCCGATCGACCTGACGCGCTCATTTGAAACTGGCAATTGTGAGCGATTAACTGCTGTTTGGCTGCCTCTAAGTTAGCAACAGAAAACGCTAGATGTCGGTTGCGTCCCCATTTGGCATGGTCTACGGCATCTGGGATAATTGTGGCAGCTAAAATTAGGTGGAGCTGGAAGTCTCCGATTTGATACCAGATTCCGGGAAATTTCAAGTCTCGCTCTATTTTTTGCAGTTCTAATACGGTGCTGTAAAAGTGTTGGGATTTTTCTAGGTTGGAGATGAGTAGGGCACTGTGGAGGGAGTTAGTAATTTGCATTTTTTTGAGTATTTATTTTTTTATTGTAACCGCTGATGGAGGCAGATGAGCGCTGATGAACGCAGATTTTTTGATGTTGGTTGAGTTTTTGATATGATAACATTGTGAGTCGCTCTTAATATATCCATTATCAAGTCTTGTAACAAAAAACTGCCCGCTGGGAGTGTTTTTAACAATGGTTTCTCAAAAAAGTGCGATCGTCTCCAGATCGGGCAAATTCCGTCTCCGCAATGTCTTAGTAGTTCCCTTTGTTCTCCAAATTTTGGCTGCTGTTGGCTGCGTTGGCTATCTCTCTTACAGAAATGGAGAGCAGATAGTCAACGATATTGTTAGTCAGTTGCGGCACGAAGTGAGTGCGAGAGTTTACGAACGTGTTCAAACCTATCTGGAAGCTCCGCCATTGGTGAATCAGATCAATCAGGATGCTGTACCTTTGGGGGTGTTGAACTTTGACGATTTGGAGCAAGCACGACCCTATTTTTGGAAACAAATTCTGCAATTTAATTCGATCGGTCACGCGGGAATTGCCAACGAAAAAGGTCAGTACCTGCGTGTGGGTTGGGTAAATCGGCTGGTTGGACTTGAACAACCTCAGCTTGCCCAGCAACTGGTTTCCGGGGGTGGCGACTTGATATATTACAACCTTGACGATAATGGAAACCCCAAAAAACTTGACAAAACTACGCCCAATTATGACGTTCGCACGCGCCCTTTTTACAGAGTTGTTGTTGAGAAGAAACAGGCAGCTTGGAGTGAAGTTTATATTAATTTTGGTTATGGTACGCTGCAAATTAATGCGAGTCTACCCTATTATGATGGCGAAGGGAAACTAATTGGCGTGCTGACTTGCCAGATGGGACTCGATCAAATTCGTCACTTCCTGCAAACTTTAAGGGTGGGTAATTCCGGTCAAGTATTTATCATTGAACCCGAGGGTGAATTAATAGCCACCTCCCTTAAAGAACAGCCTCTTTCGGTGGGAACAGGCAAAGATACAAAGCGGATCAAAGCACAGGAAAGCAGCAACACATTGATGCGTAAAAGTGTGGTTTATCTGTTCGATCGCTTCAAGCGTTTGGAAGACATCCATCAAACTGTTCAACTTGACTTTAAGCTAAACGGTGAGCGGCAATTTATCCAAGTTTCTCCGCTAACTGACAAGTACGGTCTCAATTGGCTGATTGTAGTAGTAGTTCCTGAAGCCGACTTTATGACGCAAATTTATGCTAACACTCGCCAGACCATTTTGCTGTGTATTGTGGCTCTAATTGTCTCTGTTGGAGTGGGTATTTTCACCGCTAGCTGGATTACTCGCCCCCTGAATCAAATTGCTCAAGCTTCAGAATATCTAGCAGGTGGTGCTCTTAACCAGAACGTTGATTCCAGTCGAATTTGGGAAATTGAAACCTTAAGAAATTCCTTTAACAGCATGGCGAGACAACAGCAAGAATCCTTTGAAACGCTAGAAGATAAAGTCAAAGAACGTACCTCTGAACTCGCCACAGCCACTAAACAAATTGCCACTCTAAACCAGCGCCTGAAAGCGGAAAACCTCCGCATGAGCTCCGAACTCGATATGCTCAAACAAATGCAGCAGTTGATTCTGCCAAAACCTGCTGAACTCGCAGCGATTGAAAATTTAGATATTGCCGGATTTATGGAACCCGCCTCGGAAGTAGGCGGTGATTACTACGACGTACTTTGTACTAACGGGGTTGTCACGATTTGCATTGGTGATGTCACCGGACACGGATTAGAAAGCGGCATTTTGATGGTGATGACTCAAGCTGCTGTCCGCACTCTTCAGGAAATGCAAGAATCCGATCCCGTGCGTTTTTTAGATACCCTCAACCGCACTATTTATAAAAATGTCCAACGCATGAACTCCGACAAAAATATGACCCTAGCTTTGCTCAACTACGCCGATAGCACAATTAGTATCAGCGGTCAACATGAGGAAACTCTTGTGGTCAGGAAAGGTGGTCAAATCCAGCGGATAGACACCATAAATTTAGGATTTCCGCTCGCCTTAGATGAGGATATTTCCGATTGGATTAGCCATGTTTTAGTAGACTTAGAGCCGGGGGACGGGGTGGTACTTTATACTGACGGCATCCCCGAAGCTAGAAACATACACAAAAAATTTTACGGTATCGAAAGACTCTGTGAAGTGGTTTCTCAAAACTGGCATTTGAGCGCCGAACAAATCAAGGAAGCCACCATCGCTGATTTGCGAAAATTTATTGGAGAACAAAAGGTATTTGATGACATTACTTTGCTAGTATTGAAGCAACAGGGAAATATTGTGCATAATTTATGATTGACTGTCGTCAACCCGGTTTCTACTAGGGGTCTTGGATTTAGTGGTCAAGCATCGAAGCTGAAACAAGATTTCGAGTTCCGCGCCTGTAAGTTATAATAATTTACAGCGAGGAAGTCAAACAACTTTGCGCTTCCAGATTCAGAAGTATAAGTTATGAAACCACAAATAAATTTAGCACCATCTAAATCTCCAGAAGAACTCCATAACCAGCTTCAGGAGTTGAGCGAAAAACTTGAGGAAGTAGAGGATGAAAAAAACAGCTATGAAACCTTAG
Source organism: Microcoleus sp. Pol12B4 (assembly GCF_036701385.1). NCBI lineage: Bacteria > Bacillati > Cyanobacteriota > Cyanophyceae > Oscillatoriales > Microcoleaceae > Microcoleus > Microcoleus sp. Pol12B4. The sequence continues at coordinate 12,316 of NZ_JAUBQR010000152.1, forward strand.
TAGAAATTATCACGCAACACTCCACGGATCTGGAAAACCAGATCCGTCATAAAAACCGAGAGATGCAGACTTACATCGAGCAGGTAAAAAAGGTTATAGATGCAGCTATTGCTGTAAAAAACAATAGTTTTCAACCCGATATATTGTCAGATGTGGCAGCGCGCAGTGATGCACTGGGAGAACTGGCACAGGTATTCTCGCATATGGTGCAAACGGTGAAAGCGCGGGAACAAGAATTAGAGAAACTTTTGCAGGCTTACGGACGTTTTGTTCCCGATGAATTTCTCCAATTTCTCGGCAAGCAGAGCATGGTTGATTTCCAGCTTGGAGATCACGTGAGCAAAGAGATGGCAATTATGTTTTCCGATATGCGTTCGTTCACCACGATGGCGGAGCAAATGACTCCTCAAGAAAACTTTGACTTCATCAATAACTATTTACAGCAAATTAGTCCCGAAATTCGCAAGCACAACGGTTTTATTGTCAAGTATATTGGAGATGGAGTCATGGCCGTTTTTCCTGATGGCGTGGATGATGCTATTCAGGCAGGAATTGTGAAATTAGAGCAGTTGCAAAAATACAATCAAAGCCGTAAAGTAAATGGGGATATACCGCTGAAGATTGGCATTGGTATCCATGTGGGTGATACGATGGTTGGGATTATTGGAGATGCGAATCGGATGCAAGCAGATGCGATCTCAGATCATGTCAATCTCACGGCTCGTCTGGAAGGTTTGACTAAGTATTATGGCGTATCTTTATTAATTTCTGGAGATGTGGTACAACGTTTGAGTCAACCCGAAAAGTATCATATCCGTTTTTTGGATCGGGCTATTGTCAAAGGTAGACAAGAAGCCATTACAGTTTGTGAGGTGTTAGATGTTGAAGTAGAACCAGTGCGATCGCTCAAAATTCAAACTTTGCCTATATTTGAAGAGGGACTCCAAGAATATTGTCAGGGAAATTTTGCTAATGCCCTAGTTTGTTTTGAACAGATAGTAGCGCTAAATCCAGATGACAAGCCCAGTCAACTTTACCTCAAACGCATCCAATCGCTGTTAGAAAATAGTATTCCTGCTAACTGGAATGGCGTGTGGAAATTTACCCAGAAGTGACATTAATACATCAATTGGAGGCAGAAAAATCATGACATCTGGAAGCTTAAAAACCATGACACAAATCTTTGGAGAATTCATTGAAGATTTTCCTCCTGAACACGACTCCTTAGAACTTACATTTACCCCCAGTTCTCGCCCGATCAAACAGCGCTGGCGCAATAACAGGCTTTCAGCTCATTTTGTAGCCGATTATTTGTCTAGCTTTCTACCGGTGGATGAGGAAGATGCTAGCAGCGAGAAACGGATAAAAGAAAGCAAGGGAGCTGTGAGCTACGTAGCCAACGAACTGTTAGAAAATGCGATAAAATTTAATAACGATGATACTCATTACAAGGTCAGATTTGGCATACACTTTATTGGTGAAACAGAGGTGACGGCGGTAATTTTTGCCAGTAATAGTGTCACTTCAGAAGGGGCGAGTAAGTTGAAGGAGTTTATTGAAGAAATTATGGCTTCCGATCCCAATGAACTTTATTTGCAGCAGCTTGAAAAGAATGCGGAATCTGAAAGTGACACCTCTGGATTGGGATTGCTGACGATGATTAATGACTATTCAGCTAAGATAGGTTGGAAATTCCAACCCAGGCCAGATAGTGATACCATCATTCTTACGACTGTGGTTCAAATTAGGGTCTAGTTTCTAGCATTTCAATATTTACTCTCTTGTGCGATCGCAATATTTTAGTCAGGAAACAAAATCACAATGGGCATTCATGAAATTAAAGGTGAAGATTACACCATTCAGTACGATCCAGAATCAGTCACTGTCACTTTCCAAGGCGAACTCAGCCTGAGCGGCCCAGCAGAGTATGCCCCAATAGCCGAATTATTAGATGAGGTCGCTAATGGCGAACCGCCTACTATTACCTTGAGCCTAAAACAATTGGAATTTGTTAACAGTTCTGGTATCAGTATGCTGTCTAAATTTGTGATTAGCGTCAGGAAAAAGAAAACGATTCAACTTGTGGTATTGGGTTCAAATGATATTCCTTGGCAACAGAAGTCTCTGAGAAATTTAGAAAAGCTGTTGCCAACTTTGAAGCTCGAATTAGAGTAGGATATGTGTAAATTTTAATTACAGTTAACACAGGCGGGACGCCCGTGCCACACACAGTTAACATAAATAATTTGGATTTAGTAAGTTGCTTAAGTTTGCTGGATCGGGAGTTCAATGATAAACTCGGTTCCCTTGGAGAGTTCCGACTCGCACCGGAGCGATCCTCGGTGATTTTCTACTAAGATTTTGTAGACAATAGACAATCCTAAACCGGTACCTTTACCAATTTCCTTGGTGGTGAAAAACTGCTCGAACATTCGCTCTTTTATGTGTGGTGCCATTCCGGTTCCCGTGTCAGCAATCCGCACTCTCACGCGATCGGGCCCTGCTAATTCTGTGGTGATCAAAATTTTTAGCGCAGCATAGGGCTGATTTTGTGATACCTCATCCAAAGCATCGATCGCGTTGGTAATTAGATTCATAAATACTTGATTTAGCTGTCCTGAATAACACTCTACAGGAGGCAATTTTCCATAATTTTTAATTACTTGAATATCGCGACGGTCTATTTGAGAATTGAGACGGTTTCGCAAAATTAACACGGTGCTGTCAATGCTGTCGTGCAAATCGCATAGGGTCATGTTACTGTTATCGGTTCGCGAAAAGTTGCCCATAGATTTGACAATTTCGCGAATGCGATTGGAACCCATTTGCATGGAAGAGATAACTTTAGGTAAGTCTTCAACTAGAAAACCAAGATCTATCTCTTCGATTTTAGCTGTGATTTCGGGACAGGGATCGGGATAGCATTCTTGATAGAGACACAGCAGGTGCAGCAAATCTTGAGTATAAATTGCCGCATGGCTCAAGTTGCCGTAAATAAAACTAACTGGGTTATTAATTTCGTGGACGATACTAGCCATTAGCGCCCCCAGCGAAGACATTTTTTCGCTGTGGAGGAGTTGAGCTTGAGTTTGTTTTAGTTCGCATAGTGCGCGATCGAGCTGGGCTGCTTGAGCTTCCGCTTTCGAGGTAGCAGCACAACTTTCTTGATAAAGTTCAACCTGTTTAAGGTCGATTTCAAATTGTTCGATTTCGCTTTCTTGCTGGTATTGACTCACCACGGCATCGAAAGCTTCTAGCAAGTCGCCGCCCGCTGCTTCGACAATGTACAGCAGGTGGGGATTTTCCAGCATGAGTTCGGCATCGGGAACTTGGACCAATGCTTTTATTCGATCGATATATGCGCGCACTTGTTTGTCTAAATACAGTGGCGGCTCAAAATACATTGCCTTGAGGGTTGCTGAAGGGGGACTACCTAAGTTGATGCTGCTGCCAATATTAATTAAGTCGCGGTGCGATTTTTCCATAAGCTCGATCGCCTCTAACAAATTTCCCCGCAGTTGGGCTTTTTCTAGGTCATTCTGAGAACAAACTAACCTCATGCAAAAAAAAGCCGTTCGTTGCGAAAGCATTCGCTGACGGCCGCTGATATTAATTACCGCAGCACTAATTTTTCTGGCTGTCGTAATTTCTTCCAGATTAAAATAGTTCCTCATTGCCGCCATTGGTAATATCCCCGACTCAACTAAATGTCTGTAGCTCGTGCTGACACAAGATTTAAGAGCCATAACAAAAAATTGTACAAGACACTAAACAATATATTCTGTCTTTCTTACTAAAGTAGTATACTAAAACACAATTATCTTGAATTGGTAGCTTATCACAACTTTTAGGATTCGGCTTATTGCACAGTTTTTCTTAATTATTCAAAAATTTACAAATCAACTTCGCCATAATTTGAGCTTCAGTTTGTGGCAACCCGTGAGTAGAATTGGGAACAATTGCTAACTCGG
>NZ_JAUBQR010000153.1:0-16230 GCF_036701385.1 Microcoleus sp. Pol12B4
ATTACTTTGCCGGAGTTTACTTGCAAGTGTCCATTTTCTGGCTATCCAGATTTTGCGACAATTCACGTTACTTATGTGCCCGACGAGCGGGTGGTAGAGTTAAAGGCGCTGAAACTGTACGTTAACAGTTATCGTGATCGCTACATTTCTCACGAAGAATCGATCAATCAAATTTTAGACGATTTTGTGGCCGCTTGCGCGCCGCTGGAAGCGACGATTAAAGGCGATTTTTCGCCGCGGGGGAATGTCCACACAGTGATTGAGGTGTCGCACCAGAAGTAGGGTAGGTATTAAGCTGTTGTGGCAGTGAGATTTAATTGTGGGGCGGCGTCGAAGCGCACCCCACAATAGTTTTAAGAAATAGGATGATTAATAAAATTAGTAACTAATTGTAGGGTGCGTCAGGGCAGCCCTCTCAATACAGTCAAAAAGTCGTTCACACGCTTAAAATCTCGTAGTTTTTAGGGTGTACACTCGGCATCGGTTGAGTTTGTCGCCCACCGGAGAGTACAGGTTGACTGGCGTTTCAGGTTTTTGATTTTGAAACGAAAACCTCCGTATAGCAATTTTCATTACTTGAAATTTGAAAAATCTGAACGTGAAATAGCGGTTGTATGGTTTTTCTCAGCTTCACATTAACCACCTCGACATATTTGGCAACGCGCACGCTACAAACTCAACTAATCTTTTTGATATTTATCCTTGGCGTAAGGTGCGGCTAGCGCACCCTACGTTTAGCTTTGACTTGCAACAGAAGTCGGGGCAATCGCACTTTTTTCTTCTGCTGTTTTCAATTCTGCCAACTTGTCCAAAATCTCCACAACTTCTCTTTCAAAACTTACCTGAGCACGATTCGTACGCCCGCCGATGTATAGTTTGCCGTTTTTTTCCAAAGCCCAAATCTGGGAGTGAGACAGATAGCTCATCAGCACGCTCAGCATCAGCAACCCGAAGCCAGTATAAACGATCGGAATGCCCGGATCAGCTTTAATTTGCAATCCCGTACTGCCTACAACTTCGTCAATTGTCAGCATGACTCCGTTAACTTCAACCGCCGTTCCTGCGCGAACCGTAGTTAACAATTTGCCATCCGTACCGTACACTAACATCGTTCCTTGCAAGTCTTTTGCTAGCAGAGAAACTCCCGCACTCAAATCTGGTTTTGTCGGAATCCAAGCACCCCAAATTCGACCTTTACCTTGAGTATCTAGCTGAGCCATTGGTAATTGTAAAACCGGGCTTTTGTTGAGGCGAACTCGCACGGCGGCTATTGCCCAATCTGCTTGATAAAATGTGACTCCCCGGTATCTGAGGGGCTCGTTAACGTGAATGGTTTTGCGATCGACCTCTTGGCCTGTTTTGTCCAAAACTGAGAGGTCAGAGTAAAATTGGTCTATTCCGCCTTCGGGAGTATAATCAATCCAGAATCGATTAACTCGCATCGACCAATCCTTTGGTATTTGTGGCCCGGCCCAAGGCCCTGCATCCAAGATATTCTGCACCTGAAATGTTTCGCCGCTGGGAACAATTTCTTGACCGAGAAATCCCGTCATTGCGCCCCATATCGACCCAGCTAAAATAATTAGCATACTGGCGTGAACAATAATCGGGCCGATTTTACCAATTATTCCCTTGCGAGCATAAATTTTTTCGCCTTCTCGAAATATGCGGTAGTTTTTTTGGTGCAAAAGTGGTTCTAACGAACTTAAAGTAACTGTTTCTAACTCAGCACTGAGAGCTAATTTTTCAAACTGCTTTGGTTCTTCATAAAATTTCCAGCGGCGGGCGGCTTTTAATGCGGGAAATTGTCGGGTAAATGTACAAGCTGTTAAGCTGCTGCCGAACAAAATTAGGATTGACAAAAACCACCAAGTCCGGTATACGTGGTCTAGCCCTGCAATTAGCACAACTTTCCAAGTTAGAAAGCCGAACAAAGCGGGGTGTTCTGGATAGTTAGATTGGTAAAAGGGTACTGATTGGCCTTGTTCGATGACGGTGCCGGAAATGCTGAAAAATGCGATCGTCAGCAGCAAGATAATTGCCAGCCGCAAATCTGCTAGCACCGGCAAGATTTCTCGCTTGAAAAACCTTTGAGGGGCAGTCGCCCAGTTTGAAAGCTTTGATAGAAATACTTCTTTTGATGTCATTGGTAATTATGAAGGAAGTTCGGCAACGGATTGTGTAACGGATGTAACGGCTCGAAGAAGGGAGAAGGAAGAGAAATGAGAGAACAACAAAATATGAAAAAAATATTATTTTTATTGAAAAATAATCAATCAATTTTGAAGCCTTTCTCTTTTCTTTATTCCTTCGTGTTCTTCGCGTCTTCGCGGTTTCTTAAAAAAAATTTATTCACGCATTCAATAGAGATTGCTATATTTTTAAATAAAGACTGAACTCCTTACTACTAAACTTAAGCGGGAAGGATGCGGGAAAGCAGAGAGAAAACGCCAAATCCTACCAGCAAAACGCCGCTAACAGGCGTAATCCAACTCGACCACCGACGTAATTCTAACAACTTTTTAATGCTGGCAGTAAAAGTACCTGCTATTATTAGCGGAGCGACGTAGCCAGCAGCGTAAAACAGCAGCAACACACCACCTAAAACTGTATCTCCCGTTTTGGAAACCCAAGCTAAGAGTGTAGCTAAAACCGGCGTGCTGCAGGGAGACGCTACCAAACCAAAAGTTAAGCCCAATAAGTACGATCGCACGCCCGCAGGCAAATCTTTCGGCACCCACCCCACAGCGTCGAAAGACGGCATTTGTAAGGGTAAAGCTTCGAGTAAATTCAGCCCCATTAGAATAGCAATAATGCTGACAAGAATTGGCAAACCCAGGCCAATTTTGCCGTAAACTTGTCCGGCAAATGATGCTAAAATACCTAAACCCGCAAGGGTGGTGGCTAATCCCAGGGAAAACCACGCAGACTGGGCTGCGGCTTGCAGGCGACTTTTTGCTTCGTATCCACCGATGTAGCCGATCGTGATCGGCAACATTGAAAGCATACAGGGCGTTAAGCTCGTTAGCAACCCTGCCAGAAAGATGACTCCGACGCTGACTAAACTGAGGTTTGTTAGTTGAGTATTTACTAAATTATTAGCAAATTGTGCGACTTCGTAAAGTTGAGTTTGCAGGGTTTCCATCAGTCGATTTTAGATTTTAGATTTTAGATTGACTCTACAGCAGATCGATTTTAGATTTTAGATTTTAGATTTTAGATTTTAGATTGACTCCCCAGTCGATTTTATATTTTAGAGAGCCTCTACAGATGAATCTGGGAGCTTAAACTAAATATCTAATATTTTTTTTGCTTTTGACGACTCCTGGCGGGGGCTTGTATCTCTAGGCAGGTGACTTCAGCTTCGGGGCTGTTCTGGCTTTGTTGAAAATTGTAACAGATGCGCGCAGGTTCGGTTTGAGACTTAAGATTTTAGCGATATTTACTGGTTGGGAGTTAAAAGGTCGATCGCACCCTGGTTTAAATTGATATCTTGACAGCATCCTCAAAAAGCTTTTGGCAATGGGCGCAGCTTGGGAGTTAAAAGGTCGATCGCACCCTGGTTTAAATTGATATTTTGACAGCATCCTCAACAAGCTGTTCAACGGGCGCAGCCTATTGCACCAGATAATTCATTGACTGCGAAATCGGCCCGAAAGCCTGTTGTTGAAATTATTCAAGCACACTTTAATTTTACTCTACTGTAAATTAAAGCCACTTTCTTCATTAATAGACCCGTCCGGCATTATTGCCCCTGCCAGCACCGCACCTCTGAGATTTGCGCCAGTTAAAATAGCGCCTTCTAAATTAGCATTGCTCAAATTTGTGACTTGTTTGGAACCTCGGAAAAAGAAGCTGTGCAAGTCAGCACCTGTTAAATTAGTGTCGGCCAAATTAGCATATTGCAAGTCAGCACCGTGCAGCGTCGCATCCGTTAAATTAGCTTCGGTGAGATTGCTTCCCCAAAGTCGAGAATCTAAGACATTAGCATCTTGTAAATTGGCGTGGCTCAGATTTGCCAAAGTCAGATTAGCATCCCACAACTTCGTGCCGTTGAAATTAGCTTCTGTCAAATTGGCTCGACTGAGATCCGTGCCTAAAATATCAGCATTTGCTAAATTAGCGCCACTGAGATCTGCGTCAGAAAGATCCGCATTTTTTAAGTTAGCACCGGACAAATTAGCACCGGACAAATTAGCGCCGGACAAATTAGCTTCTTGGAGATTAGCTCCCCGCAAATCGACAGCGCTCAAATCGCATTGCTTCCACAGAAAGCTGACGCACCAATTATCTTTTAATAGGTGACTCACATCCTCCCCATTCGCGGCCATAACAGGAGGACTTAAGTAGAGAGTGAACAGGACGATCGCCCCCAATGCAGCGAAGAAAGTTTTCAACCTCATAACTCTTTTCATTGACACTAATTTGCGCCATTAATTATTGATGTTTAATCCAAGCATAGCAAATAATCTGCAACTTTCCTCAGCAAGATTACTCAAAAATATTAGTGTAGTGAAAGGTTAATCAGGGTTGGCGCGGGTACAAACTTAACTTAGCCAGTCTTAGACGCGCTTTGAGGTAGAAACCCGGTTGCTTCACAAATGCCTCGCTGCCAAACTAATTTTTATCCTAAAAACCTGGTATGAGATAACCCCAAGTTCGATCGGGATTTGCCAGTGCAATATCGCTACAAAGTAATACTTGCCGCAGGCAGTTGCGATCGCTCCCCCAGGGGCATATCTGCAAACAATCCTGGTATAAACTCCTCAATAGGGGAATCAAGAAACCGCTCCTCTAGCCTACAAGCCTTATATTTAAAGGATTCTAGACGCAATTTTTGTTAATTGCGATCGGCATCACTAACTCAGCCCAACTTTCATCACACAACTCAAGCCCCAGCATCACCCAATCTCATCAAACTTATCACGTTCCTAAGACTACGGATATCACTGTCAATAGCTCAGCTATGGAGGAAAATAAAAGCATACAGTTGAACAGCACTTCTCCCATGCCTACTATCCCCCTTTTCCCAACCCAATTAGTTGTCACAACTATTTTCAATTCGATCGAATCTTTGGGATTCACTAATATTGCTGGCGTATTTTCGGGGGAGCAAGCTGAATCCCGACAAGAAGCAAATTTAAAAGTTATTACCAAAAAGTTTTACACCAAGGGTTTAAAAAATATCGAACAACAAGACTTGCACGGTGCTATTAAAAATTTTACTGCCACAATTAATATTAATCCACAATTCGCGTCAGCTTACAACGATCGAGGTATGGCCCACTACAAATTAGGCAACAAACAGGCTGCCGTCGAAGATTTAACTACAGCCATCGAACTCAATCCTTACCGAGCCAAGTATTACAGCAATCGGGGGTTTATGCTGACTCGTTTAAAAGATTATACTGCGGCGATCGCAGATTACACCTCGGCACTCCTGCTCAACCCTAATCTAGCTCAATCTTATTTTAACCGAGGTGCTATCCGCCTGCAAATGGAGAATTCCCTAGCAGCGCTAGCTGATTTTGAGTCAGCAATTCGCCTCGATAGCGATTTTGCTAAAGCTTACTTCAACCGAGGAGTAACTAGATATAAACTGAGAGAGGTTCAGGGAGCATTTGAGGATTTCCAGAAGGCGGCAGAGCTTTTTAAGAAGCAGGGGAGAATGGATTCTTATCAAGAGGCAGTTTCTCAAATTACAAAGCTATGGTGTTAGTTTAATTTGATAATTATCAATTGGCAATTGCCAATTGATAATCAGGTAATATGTACCGAAGAGCACCCTACACCTATGATTATTACCTCAGTCTTGTTAGAGTTAGCCAATACTCAAGGCGGCGTCTCTGGAAGGCAAGCTATCGGCAACGTAAGCAGAAGAAAAGTTAATTTCAAAAGCAGCATTTTGAACTGCTGCAGGAGCGGCATTTTGAACCACAGCCAAAGTAGCTCCTCCAAATTGAATGAGTGTGTTGCTGCCTGATTGGGTGAATGAGGTGTTGGATAAAGGGCTGGTTAAGCCAATACGATCGCCATCTCCCGGCCTAAAATCAAGAATTATATCGCTCGTCCCATCCAACTCCAGAATTTCACCCGTAACCCGAACAAAAGTATCTGCACCTGCGCCACCAGTGAGAGTATCGCTGTCAACATCGCCGATTAAAACATCGTTACCATCGCCGCCGATTAAAACATCCTTTCCTCTGCCACCTCGCAAAAAGTCGTTACCAGCATCACCATTGAGATTATCGTCGCCAAGATTTCCGTTGATAATATCGTTGTCAACACCGCCGCTAATGGAATCGTTACCTTTGCCACCTCTGAGAAAGTCGTCGCCTGCTTCGCCCGTGAGGGTATCGTTGCCTTGGCTGCCGTTAATTCCATCACCCGTGGGTTCACCGAGGATGCGATCGTTTGCGCTACCTCCCACTACACCGCCGGGATTTTGCTCATAGTCTTGGGAAGTGATTTGATAGTTGTTCGGGGTGTTGGCCAATCTGAGGGGTCGCAAAGGCAGATTTGCCAAATTGGTAAGGTTAATGGAATCGTTGAGGAAATCAACATCGCTAACGATGCTAGAAACCCGACTGGGGACGATTCCTCCAACGACTTTTGCAGTTGAAATGCGATCGCCCTGCTGCACCGCATTCACCGTTTCAAAACCTCCAATAACGTTGCCGAAAACAGCATAACTACCGTCCAAAAATGGCAACTCATCCAAAGCAAAATAAAACTGCGAAGAAGCCGAATCTAAAGCATTAGAACGAGCCATTGCCACAGCCCCTCGATTATGCTGCAACTGCGGCGTCTGGGTTACAATTTGGTTGTAAACAGGTTGCACGGCCCCTTGCGGCTTGATTTCCAAAGGGATAAAACGCGGCTGATTGGTATCCGGGTCAATAAAACTACCCGTTCCCAATTGACTGGCGGGAATTGTAGTATCTCTGCTGCGCGGATCGCCTCCTTGCACCACAAAAGGATCTGGCTGACGCACAACTCGGTGAAACATCACCCCGTCGTAAATGCCACGTTCAACTAAGTCAACAAAATTTCCTCCAGTAATCGGGGCATTAGTGCCGTCTACTTCGATCACAACGGGTTGACCGTTAATTACCTGGACTACTATAGCTTTGCCTGTTAACGGGAGTGCAGCGCTCATGGGTAAATTACTATTTGAGTGAGTGATATGGGGGTTTTAGAAGCAATCCGCGAATTGCCCCTACTCATTTAATCAGAAAAATGTAAACTTGTGTTAAGTACAGTTCTACTTCTAAATTTATGATGTCTCGCCGCAAGTTTTTTAGCACTTTATTGGCAATTTGTCTAGTTGTTCTAAGTTTCAATTTTGCCACACCTGCATTTGCCCTCGGTGGCAAGCTTCCGACGCTGAATGAAGCCGCACCGGATTTTAGTTTGCCGACAAACAGCGGCGACGGACAAGTGTCCCTGTCCGATTATCGCGGTAAGTGGCTGGTAGTCTATTTTTATCCGAAAGACTTTACTTCGGGATGTACGATCGAAGCGCGGAGATTTCAGCAAGACTTGCCGAAATACTTGGCAAAGAATACTCAAATTATCGGCATTAGCGCGGATGATGTCGATTCTCATGCGGAATTTTGCGATTCCGAAGGTTTGAAATTTCCGCTGTTAGCTGATACCGACGGTAAAGTGAGTAAAGCTTACGGTTCTTGGATGAGTTTTATCTCGGCGCGCCACAGTTTTATTATTGACCCTGAAGGCATTTTGCGCGAAACTTTTGTGAAGATTAATCCGTCGATTCACTCTAAAGAAGTGTTGGCTCGTTTGGGGGAATTGCAGGCTAACGGGTAATACCATTTTAGAGTTTAGATTTTAGATTTTAGATTTTAATAATTGGGCATGGCTGATGAAGCTTGTATTTGTAGTGAGGACTAAAGTCCTCTGTATTTTCAGAGGATTTTAGTCCTCACTACAGTTGTCAATCTAAAATCTAAAATCGGCTGTGTCGCCATTCTCAGTGAGAATTAAACTTGCTATTGACTGCCACAGGCTCCGAAAAAGATTCCGGATCGGAAAATTTTCTATTTCTGCTTGCAAGGCGGCGTTCCGGGTCAATTCCCTCGAAGGTTGGTGGCAACCAAACTCGGACTACCAACAACACCCCCAAAACCAGCAAAAAAGCGCCTGTTGATAATATTTGAACCCAGGGAGTTTCCAGCACTCCCCGCACTATCACTTCTCGCAAAACTGATACAATACAAACTTCCACAGCTACGCCGATCGAAACTCTTTGTTCTTGCAAGTAAATAATTAGCAAGCGAAATAATTCCACTAAAACTAATAGAAATAAAATATCGGCAGTGACTTCATGGAAATTCAAAGGAGGTAGCAGCGAGAAAAACATTTCTCGGAGTTCTAGCACCATGAAACAAAACAAGCCAATACATAGAGAAATGACAATTAAGTCTTGGACTGTTTCCAGACCAGCGACGATTAATTGCAGATTCAACCATTGAGGGGGGTGACTGGACGAGTTGTTTAAACGCTTTTCCATTGACAGCTCCTGCAACTTGTTTGACTTTCTTACAGCTTAATTGAACTTAGGTTAATCTTTGATAATTTACAGGTTTAATCTCTTTATCAGTCTCATAAAATTTCTATCGGTTGACAATTTCACACACACTTTTATTTGCCTCTCAGGTGGCTTGACATTTAGTAATAGTTTATGCTAAATGTCAAGCCGGCAATAAGTAGCTTTGATATCTAAAAAATAGAACTATGAATGCTGAAATGCTGCAACTGCTATAAAATATGAAAATTGTAAAGAATTATTTACCACAGCTTGATAAACTCAAGCTAGTGACTCTCGGCTTTAATCATACAAAAGCCGGAAAGTCAACCCAAAAACCCAATGTAATCCAGAGAGGATTGAACACCATGGCATTTGAACTTGCACCATTACCCTTCGCCGCTGACGCCCTAGAACCAGCTCATATGTCGGCCAACACGTTTTCGTTCCACCACGACAAGCACCACGCTGCTTACGTGACCAATCTCAACAAACTGATTGAAGGAACGGAAATGGCGAGCAAATCCCTTGAAGAAATTGTCAAGGAATCTGCTAAAGACCCATCCAAAGCCGGCATTTTCAACAATGCAGGTCAAGTTTGGAACCACAATTTTTTCTGGAATTCTCTCAAACCGGGCGGCGGCGGCACTCCGACAGGAGCTTTAGCTGACAAAATTAACACTGACTTCGGCAGCTTCGACAAATTCAAAGAAGAATTCAAGACTGCTGCGACAACTCAGTTCGGTAGCGGCTGGGCTTGGCTAGTTTTAGACAACGGTACTTTGAAAGTCACCAAAACTGCTAACGCTGACACCCCGGTTGCACACGGGCAAACTCCGTTGCTGACTTTGGATGTGTGGGAACACGCTTATTATTTGGATTTCCAAAACCGCCGTCCCGACTACATTACTAATTTCTTAGATAATTTGGCTAACTGGGATTTTGCAGCAGCAAATTTTGCTGCAGCTTAGTAGCATCTTAGTTTGAGGACTACAGTGCTCACTACCAACCTATAAAGTTTGTAGTGAGCACTTTTAAATGAGAATTATTTAACCCAACTTGCTATTAGCAGACAAAAACAGCTTTCAACATTCCTTCGCTTCGGTCTGGTTGGAGTTCAAATCCTAGTTTTTTACAGAGGCTCTGCATCTTGTAGTTGCTATTGAGAATGTAGCCGACGATCGCCTCTAATTTCTCTTCCTGACCAATTTGGAGCAGCCGCCTCAATAATTCTGTTCCCAAACCGTGCTGCTGATAGCTATCGCTAACGATGAGGGCAAATTCGGCTTCGTTTTTGCCGTGGAGTTTGCTAAGACGCGCTACTCCCAAAATCCGGTGTTCTGAGGTTTCCGGGTCTTGACGATCGGCTACTAACAGCATTTCCCGATCGTAGTCAATAAAACAAATCCGGGTCAAACGTTCGTGAGCGATGCGGTGCTTTAACTTTACCATGTGAGCGTAGCGCAAATAGACGCTCTCTTCCGAAAGTTCTTCGTGGAACAGCACCATCAGCGGCTCATCTTCTGGACGAATCGGACGGATCGTGATGGGACGATCGCCGTTAGTTGACCAGGTTTGAACATATTGCGTAGGATAGGGGCGAATCGCGGGTGAAATGGCGTTTTCCGTTGTTTGGAGAACAACACGGGCATCAAGAGCGATCGCACCTTCAGGAGAAACCAACAGCGGATTAATATCAATCTCGGCAATTTGAGGTTGCTCTACAATCAGTTGACTAAAACGAACTAATAACTGTTCGAGTTGTACTATGTCAATTGCCGATCGACCGCGCACTCCTTGCAAAGCTTTATAGATGCGCGTTTGCTCCATCATCCGCCGCGCTAGGGTGGTATTTAAAGGCGGAAGTGCTAGCGATCGATCTTGAAAGACTTCCACTAATTGTCCGCCGGAACCAAACAGCATCACCGGCCCAAATTGTGGGTCAATACTGCTACCCAAAATTAGTTCATAGCCTTCCAAATGCACCATCGGCTGCACTGTCACGCCGAGAAACGCTGCCGGGTCGATCGCCCGTACCCGCTGCGCGATCGCCTCAAAGGCACTAATTACAGCCTTAGCATCGCCTAAATTTAGTTTTACGCCCCCCACATCGGTTTTGTGAGTAATCGTCTCAGAATGGAGTTTTAGCACCACTGGATAACCGAGGCGATCGGCAATTGCCACAGCTTCGGCCGCACTCGTTGCAATTTCTGTCGCTATGGTGGGAATCCCATAAGCTGCGAGCAACTGCTTTGATTCGTATTCTGTTAACAGACGGCGATCGTTTTTGCGTGCAGAAGTCACAATATTTGCGGCCGCCGATCGATCTGGACTCCAGAGATCGGAATCAGCCGAGAGAGAAGGCGTTTCGTAGATAGCACGCAGGTTGTATGTGTACCGCCACATATAGTTGAATAACCTGACGGCGGTATCGGGATAAGGGAAAGTCGGAATATTTGCCTGATTGAGAATTTGCGTTCCCGCTGACACTTCCACACCGCCCATCCAGCTTGCTAATAAGGGCTTTCGGAGTTTGCTGTAAGACTTGAGTTTTTCTGCGGTTTGGGTGGGATTTGTCATCGCTTGTGGCGTCAGGATGACCAGCAATCCGTCACTATTGGGATCGGGAGCGACCACTTCTAGAGTTTTGGCGTAACGATCGCTACTAGCATCGCCCAAAATGTCGATCGGGTTGTGATGACTCCACTGAGGGGGCAAAAACTCATCAAGCTGCTGCAGCGTCTCCGGTGCCAGATCTGCCAGCGCACCGCCGTCGCTAATTAAGGCATCAGTGGCGATCGCCCCTGGGCCTCCGGCATTGGTGACGATCGATAGGCGGTTGCCCTGCGGTCGCGGTTGCTTGGCAAGAATTTCTGCCATGTCGAACAAATCGGAAATCGTATGTACGCGCAAAGCGCCACAGCGGCGGAAAGCAGCGTTAAGCACGTCATCGCTACCGGTCAAAGCTCCCGTATGGGAAGCGGCGGCTTGGGCGGCGGCGGCGGTACGTCCTACCTTGAGAATGATGATCGGTTTGTCGATCGCCACTGGGCGGGCGGCGGACAGGAACGAACGAGCATCACCCATAGATTCCATGTACAAAACGATACTGTGAGTATGAGGATCGTCCCCGAAATACTCGATCAGATCGCCCCAACCGACATCGAGCATAGAGCCGATCGATACAAAGGCGCTAAAACCGACATTTTCCCCCAAACTCCAGTCTAGGATCGAAGTACAGAGGGCGCCGCTTTGACTGATGAAGGCGACATTACCCGGACGGGCGATCGTACCCGCAAAAGTAGCATTGAGTCCAAGCACGGGATTCATCACGCCGAGGCAATTTGGGCCGATAATCCGCATTCCGCCCAGACGCGCCTCGGCCATAACTTGCTGTTCTAAAGCCTCCCCAGCAGCACCAATCTCTTTAAAGCCAGCAGAAACAATAATTGCCCCTTTCACCCCAGCAGCGATACATTCGCGGATCACTTGCGGCACCCCAGCCGCAGGCGTAGCAATCACCGCCAGATCCACTACTTCCGGGACACTAGCAATGTCAGGATAAGACTTGAGCCCTAAGACGCTGCGGCGCTGCGGATTCACGGGAAAAACTGTGCCGCCAAACGGATTCCGAATCAAGTTCCACAGGAGAGTACGTCCGACGCTTCCTTCTCTCTCTGTTGCGCCGATTACAGCCACGGAGCGAGGCCTAAAAATCCGATCGAGCGGATGACGCTGTTCTTTCCAAATATCGTGAGCCGGATCGCTCGCAGTGCTTTGATTTCTTAAATTTATCTGCATAATACCCTACTTCAATTAATCAGCAATTAATATTGATCTGCTTTCGATAACAATTACCGCATCCAATCCGAACTCTTTTTCTACTTGTTTTCTGCTTTTTCTTCATCTTCTTCCGGTGTTCGCGGTTCCTGACAAAAAAAATCTCATTGCGCGTTTCCGACCTACTCAACCTTAAACAACATTTCGGTTGTCAAAGTGTTAGTTCGGAAACCTCTTTGGTCAGAGCTTCATCAACAATTCACGAGGATGTTCTGCCTACTATCTATCTTAATTCTTCCCACCGAATTAGCAAGTCAATTTTTGTAACAAATAGCGAACAGGCTATTGAAAATATTGAGATTAAATATATAGTAGATATAGCGGTAGAAAAATAAAAAGTCTATCGCTAACAAAAGATTGAGGTGAAAGGAAGCTATGTTAGTACAATGGCACGGCTTTACTGAAGGCAACTGGACAAAGGAAGTCAACGTCAGAGACTTCATCCAAAAGAATTACACCCCCTACGAAGGGAATGCAGAATTTCTCGCAGCACCAACAGAAAAAACCCAGCAGCTTTGGCAAAAAGTTCTGGAACTAATGAAGCAAGAGCGCGAAAAAGGTGTATTGGATGTTGATACAAAAGTTCCCACATCCATCACCGCTCATGCAGCAGGATACATCGATCACAACTTAGAACAAATAGTAGGTTTGCAAACCGATCGACCTTTGAAACGCGCGATTATGCCCTTTGGCGGGATTCGCGTGGTCAAGGCAGGTTTAGAAGCTTACGGCTATCAGCTCGATCGGCAAACTGAAGAAATATTTACGAAATATCGCAAAACTCATAACGATGGTGTATTCGATGTCTACACGCGCTCGATGCGTCTGGCGAGACGTTCTGGTATCATCACAGGTTTGCCCGATGCCTATGGACGCGGGCGGATCATCGGTGACTATCGGCGCGTTGCTTTGTACGGTGTCGATCGCCTAATTGATGATAAAAAAACACAGCAAGAATCACTCGAACTAGACGCGATGGACGAGGCAACAATTCGTTTGCGCGAAGAGTTATCCGAGCAAATTCGGGCATTGTTTGAGTTAAAAGAAATGGCGGCTAGCTACGGCTTTGATATTGGCCGTCCGGCAGCAAATGCACGAGAAGCTGTCCAGTGGGTGTATTTTGGCTACTTGGGAGCAGTGAAAGAACAAAACGGGGCAGCGATGTCTCTCGGTCGCGTATCGACGTTTTTAGACATTTATTTCGAGCGCGATTTGCAAAGTGGCGCGAGTTCCGAAGTGGAATTGCAAGAACTGATCGACCATTTTGTAATGAAACTCCGCATGGTGCGGTTTTTGCGAACTCCCGACTATAACGCTCTGTTTTCTGGCGATCCAACTTGGGTAACAGAGGCGATCGGCGGTATCAGCGATGACGGTAGAACATTGGTAACTCGTAACAGTTTCCGATTCTTACACACCCTGTCAAACCTCGGTACTGCACCCGAACCAAATCTCACCATTTTGTGGTCGGAAAACTTGCCGGACAACTTCAAACAATTCTGTGCGAAGGTATCCAGCGACACGAGTTCTATTCAGTACGAAAACGACGACTTGATGCGTCCTCAATACGGCGATGATTACGCGATCGCCTGTTGTGTCTCCGCGATGCGAATTGGCAAGCAAATGCAGTTTTTCGGCGCGCGAGTTAACTTAGCTAAGACTTTGCTCTATGCGATTAACGGCGGTAAAGATGAGAAGTCCGGCGACCAAATCGCGCCGCAGTTCCCAGCGATTACTACCGAATATCTCGATTATGACGAGGTAAGAGCGCGGTTCCACGACATGATGGCGTGGTTGGCAAAAACGTATATCAATACGTTGAATGTCATTCACTATATGCACGACAAATACTGCTACGAACGCCTGGAAATGGCATTGCACGATCGCGATGTTTACCGGACAATGGCCTGCGGAATTGCGGGATTGTCCGTGGTGGCAGATTCCCTGTCGGCGATTAAAAACGCGAAAGTTAAGGTGATTCGCAACGAGCAAGGTTTGGCCGTAGATTACTCGATCGAAGGAGAATATCCAAAATACGGCAATAATGACGATCGCGTAGACAGTGTGGCGATCGAACTTGTGCAAAGCTTCATGAACGAAATTCGCCAGCACAAAACCTACCGTGGCGCTGTAGCGACTCAATCGGTACTCACGATTACTTCTAACGTAGTTTACGGCAAAAAAACTGGTAGCACTCCCGACGGACGTAAAGCAGGCGAACCCTTTGCTCCCGGTGCTAACCCGATGCACGGCCGAGATTCCTGTGGGGCGATCGCATCCTTATCTTCTGTAGCAAAACTGCCTTACAGTGATTGTCAGGATGGCATATCGAATACTTTTTCGATTCTACCGCAGGCCTTGGGCAGAATGGAGAGCGATCGGACTAACAACCTAGTTAGTCTTATAGACGGTTACTTCCACGATGGCGGCCATCACATCAATGTTAACGCGCTCGATCGGCAAACATTACTAGATGCGATGGAACATCCAGAAAACTATCCCCAGCTAACAATTCGCGTCTCCGGTTATGCGGTTAATTTCATCAAACTTACCCGCGAACAGCAATTAGATGTGATTAAACGGACTTTCCACGAACGCGTCTAAATCCCAGCAGAAAAAACTCGGCGGTTTCAACCGCTCAAAAGTCAAACTTTCATCCGAACAGAGGGGGAATGAACAAGCTGTTAAACAATTAAGCTCAATCCCCCCTAGCCTTAAGAAAGGGAGAACCGGAAAGTCTGAAAATCCCCCTTCTTAAGGGAGATGCCAGGGGGAGCGAGTCTCGGCTATAAACAAGAGCTCCGAAACTTTTCCGGCTATTGTTAACCCCGCCCTCCCGCTCATCCCTACTCTCAACATCCCCACAAACAGCAAATTAAATGTCTGGAATTGGTCGCATTCATTCAATCGAAACTTTTGGTACCGTAGACGGCCCCGGAATCCGGTTTATCGTCTTCACCCAAGGCTGTCCTTTACGCTGTCTTTACTGTCACAATCCCGACTGTCGCAGTTCCCACGATGGTAAAGAAGTAACCGTCGATTATTTAATCGATCAAATTACCAAATGTAAATCATACCTGCGGAAAGGAGGCGTTACAGTCAGCGGTGGCGAACCGTTGATGCAGCCAGATTTTGTCAGAGAAATCTTTACCCGCTGTCATCAAATGGGCTTGCATACAGCGCTGGACACATCAGGGTTCTGTGTTTTAGAAGTGGCTAAACCGGTTCTGGAAATGACCGATCTGGTTTTGTTGGACATCAAATCCTACATTCCCGAACTGTATTACAAAGTCACCAACGTTTCCATCGAGCCTACTTTAGCAATGGCAAAATATCTCAGCGAAATTGGCAAACCGACGTGGATTCGCTTTGTTCTAGTTCCTCACCTCACAGATGACATCGAAAACATAGAAAAACTAGCGGACTTTATTGCCACTCTGAACAATGTGGAAAAAGTAGAAGTATTACCATTTCATAAAATGGGAGAATACAAATGGGAACAATTAAAACTGGATTACAAACTCAAAGATACACCTCCAGCTTCACCGGAACTCGTGCAACAAACAGTTGATCTTTTTCGCAGTCGCGGGGTCAATGCGATCGGAGCTAGCGGTATATAATAATTAAAAGACCGCGTTCACAAGTCACAAACAATCGGGAAATTATCGACGTTGATCTGCAGGTTCCCTACCAATCAAAGATTGAGGCAATCATTTCCCCGAAATAAAGATCAGGAAAAACAACATGAAAGTTACCAACTTAGATGAATTAGAAGTCCTAATTCAAAAAGTGAAAGCAGCCCAAGCTGAATTTGCCACCTACACTCAAGAACAGGTCGATCG
>NZ_JAUBQR010000154.1:0-16079 GCF_036701385.1 Microcoleus sp. Pol12B4
ATTAAAGTCAGTGAAGGAGTCGCCCCCTCCACTGCTCTCCAAAACGGAACGTGATAGTTTCCCATCATTCCGCTCCTCAATAAAACGGCTGTTGTCATCAGTACGTCATTACCAACATATCATTTTCCCAAACCCAAAGGCTTGGTTCCACTGGTGGCTTAGGTTTAGCACTTTTACAGCTAGATTTGTTACCGAGACTGCCATCATTGGCGGTCTTTGTGTCGTGGCAATGTCGATGGAGTAGCTGCCAATTATCATAAGATTCCTTTCCACCTTTCGATTTAGGGATGATGTGGTCAACTTCTATCGAATCTCCATCCTTAAAGTAGTTATCGCAGTGAGCGCATTTCCCTTTTTGACGCTTGAGTAGTTTAGCCACTCTCGCAGGTATTTCGGGGTGTACTCCCATTCTTGAACTCCAATATAACCAGTCACCGTCGTAGGGGGATGATTTTCCTTTTACCTTTACATAGCGTTTTATTTCCGTGTAGCTATGTTGTATTAGCTTTGGAGGATTGTTACCCTCTCCGGTTGTGAACACCCAGTTATTGTCTTCTACGGTTTTGAAGTATTTAAGGCGTATCCACCCTCTACCTTTGTTCCTGTGACGATGACGACCCCATTTGAGAAGCTTCCAAACCACTAAGTGCCACAGCCTTTCAAATACTTTCTGGCTGACGACTGTTGAGAAGTAGTTATACCAACCCCTTATAATAGGATTGAGATTCTTAATTAAAGTCGCTTGACTTAAGCCACGCAACTTGTTTATTACTTCTGCAACTTTTCTGTAGTGCCTCTTCTGACTTTCCTTGCTGGGGGTGATAATAGTCTTAAATCCCAGTAATCCGCCCCTACTTCTTTTTCCTGAATTGTGTTTTCCAACAGGGAATTGCCTGATGTTGAAGCCTAGGAAGTTGAATCCAGGCTGTTCATTTTCTAACTTGTTCAGGGTGTGGGCTAATCTTGTCTTACTCGGTTTTAATTCTAACCCAATGCCATTTAACCACTTCTCTATCTCTAACTTACACAGTTTGACGACTTCTAAATCCTCATGAAGGATTACAAAATCGTCTGCGTATCTTATCAATGAAATCGATTTCAGCTTATCTCTTACACTCAATTGAGTGTTGTCGGGTCGCTTCATGTCGAATTTTGGGGCTAAACCCATAATCAATTCCTCAATCCCATGTAAGGCGACATTAGCAAGTAGAGGTGAAATCACCCCGCCCTGTGGTGTACCTTCATTAGTTGGGAACAGCTTATTTTTATCCATAACACCAGCTTTTAACCAAGCTCGGATTTGTCTCCGTAGGGTTGGATAGGTATTCAATTTTGAGAGAAGTACATCATGGTTAATGCGGTCGAAGCATTTACTAATATCGGCATCCAGCACGTATTTGGATTTATTGTGTACCGCACAGTATATTGCTCCTACTGCATCGTGGCATGAGCGCCCAGGTCTAAACCCGTATGAATTGGGTTCAAATCGCGCTTCCCATTCTGGCTCTAACACCAGTTTGACTAACGCTTGCAAAGCTCGGTCTTCCATTGTCGGTATTCCTAAAGGTCTTTCCTCATCTGTCCCTGGTTTGGGTATCCAAACTCGGCGTGTTGGTTTGACCTTAGAACCCAGTCTAATTTTATTTATCAAGGCGAGACGTTGCTTTGGGGTCAGCGATTTAATACCGTCCACACCTGCCGTCTTCTTACCTTGATTATCCTGAGTTACCCGACGAACCGCTAATGCTTTTGCTGTCCAAGAGCTTATCAACAGTTTTTGGAGTCTGCGTACTAGCTTGACATCACCACGATTAGACGCTTGATATATCCGTTTTTGCAACTTGAAGACGTTACGTTCTAGCTTTCGCCAGTTGATATCGCTCCATTCATACATCGGTTTTAATGCCGTGTTCATGACATTTTTATTGCTACTTGTAGCTATATCATCCGTATTACCGTGAGTCCGTTAGCATATCCTCATCATTACAGTGAGGCGTTGGCTTCTGACTCAATCTCTACCACCTGCTACCTGGAAATCCAGATGTTTCGTCTTAGCTGACTGCTCGAAGTATTCGACCTCTCCGAGAGTAATCAGGTGGGTTACTTCGTTCCTCATAACCATTGGTTTGTTCCGTTAGGATGTCACCTTTTCACCGAGTTTTTAGGTAACGTAGGTACGTCGAGTCAAATCCTCATACCACCTTGTTCTCTACCCTTTTGGGATTCCCAGCGCGTGAAGCCTTATTTCGCTGGTTCGCGGTAACGGTGATTCAGGCAGTGACTTCGCTTTCGCTATCCATAGGAACTTGCTCACGGGATACCACTTTTAGGCTAGTAGTTCTTTCCGCTTTTATCTCCGCTTCACCGATTGATGGCTAGTCTCTACAGTGGGAGATAGGCTTTCACCTCTACGTCTGAGGGGCAGGACTTACCGTTTTCTAGGATACTAACGCTCACCTGCAAGGTCATGAAGTTGTCATCTACAAGGGATTAAAGTGCGAACTCAATCCTCATGGATTACCCTGTAGAAGCCAGTCATCCCCCGATTTCTCGGTTTCGACTGAACGAATCGCACTTAAGCACAGCGCTAAGGCCCCGTAAAACCCACCACCCCGACTGATGGCAACAGTTTGCGAAATCCCGATCTAAACTGTTAACAACCATTAACTAGCGGAAGGGTGACATGAGATACAAACTACTAGGTCACAGCGGACTTCGCGTTTCCGAAATCTGCCTAGGAACCATGACTTTTGGGGAAGAGTGGGGTTGGGGGAGCTCCTACGACGAAAGCCGGAAAATGTTCGACGCCTTTGCAGAAGCGGGCGGCAATTTCATTGATACCGCGAATCTCTACACCAACGGTACTAGCGAAAAATATGTCGGTGAGTTCATCTCAGGCGATCGCGAAAAATGGGTAGTTGCCACTAAGTATAGCCTCAACATGAAGAATGGCGAAATCAACGGTTTCGGCAACCACCGCAAAAATATGGTGCAAGCAGTAGAGGCAAGTTTGAAGCGATTGCAAGTTGAATACATAGATTTGCTGTGGCTGCACGCTTGGGATTTTACCACACCAGTCGAAGAAGTAATGCGCGCTTTTGATGATTTGGTGCGCGCCGGCAAAGTTCTTTATATCGGCATTTCCGATACACCGGCTTGGATTATTTCTCAAGCAAATACGATCGCCAGTCTGCGCGGTTGGACACCATTTATCGGCTTGCAAATCGAGTATTCTTTAAAAGAGCGAACTCCAGAACGGGACTTGATCCCTATGGCAAAAGCCTTTGATATTGGCGTCACAGCTTGGAGTCCCCTAGCAGCCGGTTTGCTGACAGGAAAATACAACACTTCAGAAACAGCCAGCGAAGCTAAACGGCTGAATTCACCTGAATCGGGAAAAATTAACGAACGAGACCTCAAAATTGCTGACGAAGTTAGCAAAATAGCAGCCGAAATTGGCAAACCTGCTTCTCAAGTAGCCCTTAATTGGCTGCGACAACAGCCAGTCGAAGTTATTCCGATTGTGGGTTCGCGCAAAGTCTCGCAACTTCAGGAAAATCTGGCTTGTTTGGATTTTGAATTAACTCCCGAACAAATGCAACAGTTAGACAAAGTAAGTGCAATTGAATTGGGATTTCCTCACGATTTCTTAAAGAGTTCGACGGTGCAAGATTTTGCCTTTGGAGGGGGACTGGCAAAAATTGACCGCCGCCGACTGTAAAGTTGCTGCTATTTTCTAGTCGCGGATTTAGGTGGATATTTTGCCATTGATTGCAGATATCGCCGAACCCGCCCTTAGAGGGATGATTGACATTTGTGCTGTGGGTGGGAGGTTAAACTGACGCCCACAGCGGAAATGTCATCACCTTGGTTTCTTGCCACAGACTCGCGCAAAATCTTAGGTTTATCCTTGCGGTTGCCTGGTTTCTTTGGTATTGTTGAGACAGGTGCTGTTCGGTGAGTTTAACCTCACAGCATAAACTGTCAATTGTTAATCTATCGGAAGTCAGAAATCTCGGGCGCAACTTAGTATATTAGGATACAAATTTACCAAATTAGTGATCGGATGAGTTAAAAAAAAGCAAGGTTTGTCAAATCAAAAAGCAACATACACTTGATGGCAAATTTTCTCTCATGTTCAAATAAAGCAATAAAACTCGCTCTTTTTTCACCCTGTACCTGCCAGTTAAGAGTCATTTTACAAGGTCGATCGGCATTTTAAGGGCTTTGGAAGCCAGCGTGTAAGCTAGGTGTCTCCTGAGATAAAAGTCATCCTTCAGATAGAAGTTAGGGCAGAAAAACTGGGTTACATTTAACAACAATAGCAAGTCTAACAATATTAACTTATCTCTAACTTTCAATTCAGAAAAAAGCAGATAAGCCTGTTTTTTCCGCTGCTAAACAGTTTCTTTGTTTGGCTCACTGAATGCGGCGCTTGCTCGTCAATAAAAGTTCTCAGATTTATGCTTGCCACTTTCAGTAAGACACTGCTGAGAAATATATCCTATTGACCAAGTTTAACGGACAAATTTTCATTGACAAATTCCAGAGGCTAATATGTCGCCCCCAGAAAACTCAGTAAACAATAATTATAGCAATAAAGATCGAGCATGGGAGATCCGATTTACCTCTATAGATCCAGCCAAATCGCCCTCTCAATTCGCTGCCTCGCCCGCATTGCGCGCCAACTTATCAAAAACTGAGGCTTTAGATGCACCAGATTTAGTTTGCCTGTCCCATTTGCGGTGGAATTTTGTCTATCAGCGTCCGCAACATCTCTTGAGTCGCTGTGCCAAAACTCGTCGCGTATTCTTTGTAGAAGAACCTGTGTTTAGCGCGGCTACAGATTGGTGGCTTGATGTCAGCATCCACGAAAGCGGAGTTTGGATAATAGTACCCCACCTGAGCGAAGGAATCAGCGAAGCAACAGCACAAACTGCTCAGCAAGCCATGCTAGATGATTTGTTTCGAGCTGCAGAAATTAGCCAGTACATCCTCTGGTATTACACACCAATGGCTGTCAGTTTCACAAGCCACTTAAAACCGCTAGCTGTAGTCTACGACTGCATGGATGAACTGTCAGCATTCCAAGGCGCGCACCCCGATTTAAAAGCCAATGAAAACCAATTATTAAAGCGCGCTAGCGTAGTATTTACCGGGGGACACAACCTTTACGAAGCCAAACAGCACCAGCACCCAAACATTCACCCCTTCCCCAGCAGCATCGAAAAAGAACACTTTGCGACAGCCAGGAATCTTTCAGAAGAATCGGCGGATCAAAAAGACATTCCTCACCCGCGTTTGGGATTTTATGGCGTCATAGACGAACGCATGGATATCGAATTGCTAGCGGGCATTGCCCAAGCAAAGCCGGACTGGCATTTAGTCATCATTGGCCCGGTGGTAAAAATCGATCCGGCAACTCTCCCAACTCATCCAAATATCCACTATCTCGGTGGCAAATCTTATCAAGAACTGCCAGCGTATCTTGGCGGATGGGATATCGCCATGCTGCCTTTTGCGATTAACGAATCGACTAAGTTTATTAGTCCGACGAAAACTCCAGAATACCTCGCGGCCGGCAAACCTGTAATTTCTACTCCTATCCGCGACGTGGTGCGGCCCTACGGAGAAAACGGCTTGGTTCGGATTGCTAGCAATTCTGAAGAATTCGTTGCTTGTGCCGAAGAAATCCTCAGCGAAAGTTCGGACGTTCGCACCAAGTGGCTGAGTGAAGTAGACGCCTTTTTAGCAGACAATTCCTGGGACAATACCTGGGGCGAAATGCTGGGGTTGATCGAAAGTGCGATCGACGAGAAACGGCAGAAAGCAGAAGGCCGGATGAAAGTTTTAAGTTAGGAATGTTGAGGTTGAAGTTAAAGAGTTACACTTTACGGATTCAAAAACTAACACTCAACACTCCTCGCTGTATGTCCAATTACCAATTATTCCTTACCCTTACCCACACTCAGAGGTGTTTCAATGTTTGACTATTTAATCGTCGGAGCCGGATTTGCAGGTAGCGTCATTGCCGAAAGACTAGCAAATGAGGCCGGAAAAACAGTCCTGATAATTGATACCCGCAACCACATCGGCGGCAACGCATACGATCACTACGACAACCACGGCATCCTCGTACACAAATACGGCCCCCACATTTTTCACACCAATTCGCGCCAAGTTTTCGAGTATCTTTCGCGGTTCACCGAGTGGCGGCCTTACGAACACCGGGTCCTCGCCAGCGTTGACGGTCAACTGCTGCCAATTCCGATCAACCTCAATACCGTAAACAAACTTTACGGACTGAATCTTACGTCATTTGAAGTAGAAGATTTCTTCGCGAAAGTAGCAGAACCAAAGGATTACATTCGCACTTCCGAAGATGTCGTTGTCAGCAAAGTCGGTCGCGAACTTTACGAGAAATTCTTCCGCAACTACACCCGCAAACAGTGGGGAATGGACCCGTCGGAACTCGACAAATCAGTGATTGCCCGCGTTCCCACTCGCATTAACCGGGACGATCGCTATTTTACCGATACCTATCAAGCAATGCCCCTGCACGGCTACACTCGGATGTTTGAAAAGATGCTTTCTCACCCAAACATCAAGGTGATGCTGAATACCGACTACCGGGAGATTGAGGGTTTTATCCCTTACGGAGAAATGATTTACACCGGGCCTGTCGATTCCTATTTCAATTATTGCTACGGCAAACTTCCTTACCGTTCCTTGGAATTCAAGCACGAAACGCTGAACGTACCCGTACACCAAGAAGCACCGGTGGTAAATTACCCCAACGAGCATTTATATACTCGCTGCACCGAGTTTAAATATCTGACCGGACAAGAGCATCTAAAAACTAGCATTGTCTACGAATATCCCCAAGCTGAGGGAGACCCTTACTACCCAGTTCCACGTCCCGAAAATGCCGAAATTTATAAGAAATATAAGGCTTTGGCTGATGCAACTCCGGGAGTTTCTTTCGTGGGAAGGCTGGCGACTTACAGGTATTACAACATGGATCAAGTGGTCGCTCAAGCTCTGACAACTTACACACAAATTACTACCAAGCCGGTGATTGAATTGGTAGAAAATGTTAACGCTTCTGCCTCTAATGTTAGCTCCTCGAATGGATCTGCCCCTCGCCCAGCCGCCGCAGCTTCTCTAGAAGTCGCTGTTGTCAACAACGGCAATGGCAATGGCAACGGCAACGGCAAATCTGCTACCAAGTAGTTGGAAGTTGCGAGTTCCTCGTAAAAAGGTAAGGTGCCCCCGGAGCAC
Source organism: Microcoleus sp. Pol12B4 (assembly GCF_036701385.1). Taxonomy (NCBI): domain Bacteria; kingdom Bacillati; phylum Cyanobacteriota; class Cyanophyceae; order Oscillatoriales; family Microcoleaceae; genus Microcoleus; species Microcoleus sp. Pol12B4. Next base: position 7,282 of record NZ_JAUBQR010000154.1, read on the forward strand.
CTTACTCAGTTTTCATCAAAAGTTATTTAATAATTCAAACAAGAATTGAGGTAAAAATGAACGTTCTAGTTAAAATTGTTTTGTCTCATGAGGTTTTGGAAAATTCTCAATTTGCTCACTTTCAAAAAGAAATACAGCGTCTAATAGAAAGCGGTGGGAAAATTCTTATGCTGGATTTCTCAAAAATAAATTTCCTAAAAAATTCCGAGTTAATGGCTGTAGTGGCGATCGTGAAATTAGTTAGAGACAGCCAATGTATACTCTTGATATCTGCCATGAGCGAACAAGTGAGAATTCTATTTGAACTCACGGGACTACAGCAAATATTTCATTGTTTGCCCTTTGCGGAAGAATTTTATCTCAAAAGTGAGCCAACTGAACCGTTAGGAGGTTTGCAAAGTCTTGCTAGCTAGAGGGAGAGGGGGAGAGGGGGGATAGGAAAAATCTTCCTGGTTTTTTATTCCTGGTTTATTGTTCCTTCTCCTGACTAATGACTTCAGCACAACAGAGCTTTCAGATGAGGCTGTTTTAATGGCAGAACTTTTGCAAATTAATTAGCAAAAAACTTGTCAAAGTGAGGGTAATTGTCGCTAACCTATAAATATAACTTTGGGTAGATGTGCCGATGAGTTGGTTAGGTAGAGAACTAGAAAATTGCGAGATAGAAGAGTCTGCAACTCTTGATAGTAAGGTGACAGTTCAAGGACGGAAAACAGGTTATCCGCGCCCCCAACTGCGCCGGAGCAACTGGATCTGTCTCAATGGTCAGTGGAGATTTGCTTATGATGACGGCGGACGCTGTGTGCAGCCGATCGATATTTCGGAGTGGACTCACACTATAGAAGTGCCGTTTGCTCCAGAATCCGCAAAAAGCGGGATCGGCGACACGAATTTTCACGCCAACTGCTGGTATGAACGCGAATTTGACGTACCCCACACAGAAGGCAGAGTTCTCCTCCACTTTGGGGCCGTAGACTACCGCGCCCGCGTCTGGGTGAACGGTCAGTTTGTCATCGAACACGAAGGCGGACACACTCCTTTCACCGCAGACATTACAGCAGTTGTGAACCTCAACGGGCTGCAGCGGGTGACCGTCTGGGCCCAGGACGACCCGCAAGATTTGGAGCAACCGCGTGGCAAACAAGACTGGCAAATAGAGCCACATAGTATTTGGTATCCGCGCACGACTGGTATTTGGCAGACAGTCTGGGTAGAATTGGTGCCTCACACTTATATCGAGCGCATCCGCTGGACTCCCCAGTTTGAACGCTGGGAAATTGGTTTTGAAGCGTTTGTCGCGGGCGATCGCCAGTCGGGAATCCAGATTAAAGTTAAACTGTCGATCGGCTGTTTGCTGCTGGTCAACGACACCTACGAAGTCCTCAACGGCGAAATCCACCGCCGTATCGCCCTCTCCGACCCTGGTATCGACGACTACCGCAACGAATTGCTGTGGAGTCCCGAAAAGCCGACATTAATCAACGCTCAAGTGCAGTTGTGGGCAGACGGCAAATTGCTCGACGAGGTTAAATCTTATACCGCCATGCGGACGGTCAGCATCCAGCGCGATCGCTTCATGCTCAACGGCCGCCCCTACTATTTGCGACTGGTGCTCGACCAAGGTTACTGGCCCGACACCATGATGACTGCCCCTTCCGACGAAGCTTTGCGGCACGATGTCGAATTAGTCAAAGCAATGGGTTTCAACGGCGTCCGCAAGCACCAAAAAATCGAAGACCCGCGATTTTTGTACTGGGCTGACGTGCTGGGGCTCTTAGTTTGGGAAGAAATGCCCAGCGCCTACCGCTTCACTCCCAAAGCCGTACAACGGCTGACGCGGGAGTGGACGGAAGTCATCGACCGCGACGCCAGCCACCCCTGTATTGTAGTCTGGGTGCCGTTCAACGAATCTTGGGGAGTTCCGAATTTAGTCGAAGCGGCAGCCCACCGCAACTACGTGCAAGCGCTATATTTCTTGACCAAAACCCTCGATTCGACTCGCCCCGTCATCGGTAACGACGGCTGGGAAAGCATCGATACCGACATTCTGGCGATTCACGACTACGACAACAACCCGCAAACCCTAGCCAAACGCTACGGGCCCGAAGTCCAGCTAGCCGATTTGTTCGATCGCGGGCGTCCCGGCGGGCGAGTCCTCACCCTCGACGGCCACCCGCACCAAGGACAGCCGATGATGCTGACAGAATTCGGCGGCATTGCCTGCGCCGGTCGCGAAAACCCCGATTTTTACAGGGTTTGGGGCTACGTGCGCGCGTCGGACACCCAGGAACTGCAAAGGCGCTACACCGCGCTGTTGAAGGTGGTAAACCGAGTGGAAATGTTCAGCGGATTTTGTTACACGCAGTTAACTGATACTTTCCAAGAAGCTAACGGTTTGCTGTATGCCGATCGCACTCCCAAATTTCCCCTAGAGACGATGGCTGCGGCAACTCTCGGCTGGGATATTCCCGAAGAAAGTTCACAGCCGCAAGCTATTACTCAGTGCTAATCGGGCATGGGGCATGGGGCATGGGGCATGGGGGATCGGTTATTAGTTATTAGTTATTAGTTATTAGTTAATTGCTAACAATTACCAATTTCTAAATTCCTAATACCCAATGCCCAATGCCTCATGCCCCATGCCTAATGCCCAATGCCCAATGACCCATTACCCATTCGATTGATGTTTCAAAGTTTTTTCATGGGCGGATTTGAATGTTCCACCCACAGAGTGCAATCTGGAAAACGCCTCGATGTCACAGCCGCCACCGGTCACGATAAATTTGCAGCAGCAGACTACCAACGCTTGCAGGAACAAGGCATTTATACAGTCCGCGAAGGCCTCCGCTGGCACTTAATTGAACAGAAACCCGGAAAATACGATTTTTCCAGTTCCCTGCCAATTATCCGGGCCGCCCGCGACATGAAAATGCAGGTAATTTGGGATTTGTTTCACTATGGCTGGCCAGACGATATTGATATTTTCAGCCCCGAATTTGTGTCCAGGTTTGCAAACATGGTGCGCGCTTTTATGGAAGTGCTAACTGAGGAAACCGACCAAACACCTTTCGTGACACCTGTCAATGAAATTTCATTTATTGCTTGGGCCGGCGGCGATGTTGCCTACATCAATCCGTTTGCGAAAGGGCGTGGAGACGAGCTAAAAATCCAGTTAATCAAAGCTGCGATCGCAGCGATAGAATCTGTTTGGGAAGTCAATCCCCGCACCCGCATCGTTCAAATCGACCCCACAATTAACATTATTGCTGACCCTGAAAAACCGGAGGATCGGGACGCGGCGGAAGGTTATCGCTTATCTCAATATCAAGCTTGGGATATGTTGGCTGGACGCTTTCGCCCGGAACTCGGCGGCAAGGAAAAATATCTCGATATTATTGGGGTGAATTATTACGATCGCAATCAGTGGATTCACAATGAAGAGCCCATGAAATACACCGATCCGCTGTACCGCCCGTTTCGCGAAATGCTGCAAGAAGTGTTTGAGCGCTACGGTCGCCCCTTATTCGTAGCAGAAACAGGCACTGAAGACGATTTTAGACCTGTCTGGTTTAATTATGTGTGCACCGAGGTAATGGCGGCGATGAAAGCAGGAGTTCCGATCGAGGGAATCTGCTTGTATCCGATTGTTAACCATCCGGGTTGGGACGACGACAGGCACTGTTACAATGGTTTGTGGGATTATTGCAATGAATCGGGCGATCGGGAAATTTACCAGCCTTTGGCGGATGAATTGCAGTTTCAAAGGCAGCAGATTGAACCCTTGCTGAAGTCGCAGGATTGATGATTGTTATATAATAATGAAACCCAACATCAACTGTTGTTGGGTTTCACTAAGTTAAACCCAACCTACTACAGGAATTTCGATCGATCGAGCGGACACGCTCTAAGAGCCCTTCTCACAATTTTGTATGTAATCTATCCAACCTCTTCGTTTTGAACTTTTTCACCTTGACTGGCTTTTGCTTCCAACTCTGCCATTTTTTCCATCCTTAGTTCATGTAATGTCTTCTTAATCGAACTAAGCCTTGCCCATTCATAAATATTTATAGAAGACCAACCAGTAACTTTCTTTCCCCACTTATTATAGGAGATTTCTTCCCCATTAAATCTGACAAATGTAGGATCAATTATTATAGCTTCAGAGCTTTCAAATGTTTTAATCTCAAGGTAATCGCCAGCTTTGATTATTTGCCAATCAAACAACTTGTCCATTCGAGGTAGAAAAGTTCTTTCAATGGCAGAAGCACTGGATATAATTTCTCCCTTGATTGTAGAACCTCCTCCGGCTAAACCCACGTAAAAATCATCCAGTTGTGCCGGAGGCAAAATTTTCTCCATACTCAAAAAACCTTGCTGTCCTATAAAAACAGGAGTGATATTAAGACAGATGGCGTCTACCCCATTTGCAATCAACCAAGCAACAGCAGAAAGGGTTTGCTCATCAAAGGATGAGGCTATAAGTATTATTCGTTGTTTTTTGTTAAAGGTTTTGAGTGCGTCATTGCTTGACAAGAATTTATTCAACTCTTGTCTCGCTTTTTCACTAGAGGTCAAATCACCTAATTCATACTCATCTTTGTGGATCTCTATATACGAGCTATAGACCAATTCTACAAGGGATTCAGGTGTCGAAATTTTGGCATAACTGGCGGCATACCTGATAGCTTGAAATTCAAAAGGTTCTTTTCTGGCTTTGATGTCTTGTACGTCGCGTTTAATCTCGATTAGAACAATATTGCCATCTGCATCAATGGCAGTCAGGTCGCTAATCCCGTTACTCGCATTACGAACTTGTTGACCTACAACTAGAAGAGTTTGGTCATCCCCAAAGAGCAAATTAATGTTTTTGCGTAAGAACTCTTCAATATGTCTTTCCTGTAAGTTTAAGTCTTTAAAGTTTCTGACTTTTATTTCTATTGCTTCGTTCCTTTGGATGCCGCTGTGGTCGAAAGTAACCGGTATGTACATCGCACTCCCTTTGCTGCTATTAGCTGTCTAAGTGTTCAACTATATTGAGCCTATGTATCCGCTCAATAATCCGGGGTAAATCGCTCAAAGATGCACCAGGAACCAAACTAAATAAAGCCGGTTTTTGCCGTGGCTGCGGGCTGTCACGCCTCTTCTGAGCAAAAACCCGGTTTCTGGCTACCCGTGCGTAAGTCCTAATAGCAATAAGGGCGGGCAAAATGCCCACCCCATATACTAGATATCAGTTTGATATTAGACTTAAATTTTCAATACCCCCAGGGGAATTCGAATCCCCGTCGCATCCGTGAAAGGGATGTGTCCTAGGCCTCTAGACGATGGGGGCGCGTCGTTGCGTTTGCTTGTGTTCCGCACCTTTATTACCTTAACTAATCTTTCCCAATCTGTCAACTACTTTGCGAAAGTTTTTTTTCTAGTCGTCCCAAAGCTCGTCACAGTAGGCTTTGAGGATGGCGGCGCAATTGCCGATCGCTCCGAGATGAGCAATTTCAAAGCCGTGGGTGTTCTGGGTGGGGAAAGCCAAACAAGCGGCGCGGGCTACGTGGCCGAACTTCATGGCGATCGAAGCATCGCTTCCAAAACCGCTAATTACCGCCAACTGCACCTCTACATCGGCTGCTGCGGCTGCTGCGCGCAATTGGGCGTTCAATCCTTCATCGTAGACTCCGTAGCCGTCCTGAACCAGCAAAACCGGGTTTTCGCTGTCACGAATCGGGTATTCCGGCGCCAGAGGGCAAATTTCCAAAGCGATCAGCGCGTCCAACGGCTGGCGCTGGGTGAAATACAAAGCTCCGATCGCCCCAACCTCCTCCTTCGCCGACGCTACCAAATAAACATTCACTGCAGGCTCTTTCAAACATTCCGCCAGAGCCAGCAAAATCGCCACTGAAGCCTTGTTGTCCAGAGTGTAGCTCGCGATCCAGTCCTTCAACCGCAGCGGGCGCTTGCGGTGCTTTCCCACTACCATCCGCGTGCCCGGTCGAATTCCGGCCTCGGCTAATTCCTCAGCGGTACACTTAGTTTCGATCCAGGCATTTTCCCACTTTAAAGAAACATCTTCCTGCTGAGCTTTCTGAGGAGATTCGTGAGAAACATGGCGGGAACCGAAGCTGAGAATGCCGCTAATTGTTTGCTTGTCTCCGAGCAAATCCACCACGCCTTCGCCGTAAACCCAAGGAAATGCGCCGCCCAATCTGCGGACTTCCACGCGGCCACTCTCGCCTATTGTTTTAACTAGGGCGCCAATTTCGTCTTTGTGGGCGGTAATGGCGATCGACTTTTCGGGATTGCGGCCCTTAATTAGGGCGATCGCATTGTCCGCGCGATCGACCCAAGCATTCACTCCCAGGGCGGCGAATTTTTCCATCAACCGCTGGTTAATTTCCGATTCCGCGCCGCTGGGTGAGTGCAGCATTACTAATTCTTCGATTGTTTGGAACAGGCGATCATACTCTAACATTTTTGATTTTCGTTTTTAGGAGCGAATTTTGACATATTAAAGCACATTTACCCACTATTTCCCGGCGGTACACTTAGTTTTAATTCAGGCATTTTCCCACTTGAAAGAAACATCTTTCTGCTGAGCTTTTTGAGGAGCGTAGGAATGAAGCAATTGGAGGCAGCAAAGGGCGATTGAGTAACAAGATTCATGCGATCGCGTGGATGCGTTGGACAATCCGTTGGGGTTTCACCTCACCCCCCGACAAACTGGTGACGCGAGCAGGAGCCGACCAACTGCTGCCGTTACGGGTGGCGGATACACTGCTGGCTAACAAGGGCTATGATCCAGATCAGCGTGTGATTGACCGCCTCAATGCCGAGGGGAAGACCACCGTGATTTCACCTCGCCGCAATTGCAAGACCCTGGAAACTTACGATGCTCAATTGTACAAAGCCCGTCATTTGATTGAGAACTTTTTCCCCAAGCTCAAGCAGTATCAGGCAATCGCGACGCGTTATCACCCTAGGGCGGTGAACTTTCCGGCGTGCGATTCTTCTGGCTGCTGCGGTCATCTGGTTGAATTGATGACACCCCCTAAATTAACTTGACAGTGCCGTAAACTAATATGCCTGACCTCTTGAGCACCTTCTTTTCTAATAATTTTATTCCTCACGGGCATTGTTACCTCTGGAAACCGGGGTTAGTCTGGCTGCACTTAACGTCAGATGCCTTGACTACCCTCGCTTATTACTCGGTGGCGGTTGCCATTGTTTACTTTACAAATGAGCGTAAGGATCTGCCTGCCCAGACGGTGATGCTGCTGGTGGGTTTCTTTTTTATCTTTGCCTTATGTGGCACGACGCACCTGATGGAAATAGTGACACTTTGGCACCCCATTTATTGGGTTTCAGGACTGATCAAAGCTGTCACTGGTGTTTGGTCTTTCTATACGTTTACCTTTTTACTGATTCCCTTAATTCCAGTGGCGCTTGATGCGCCAAGTCCAGCCCAACTCGCCCTTACAAACCAGGAACTAGAAGAGAGTCGCAGCCGTATCCAGGCGATTAATGTGGAGCTAGAGCAACGGGTGCAGGAACGCACTGCCCAACTGGAAGCGTCTAACCACACCAAAGACGAATTATTGATGCGTGAACAAATAATTCGGGCAGACGCAGAGGCCGCCAACCGTGCCAAGGATCAGTTTCTCTCGATTCTTTCTCATGAACTCAGAACTCCTCTCAACGCGATCTTAGGATGGTCAACGATGTTACGGCAGAAAAACCTGAGTGAGGATAAGGTGGCGCGGGCTTTGGAGACGATCGAGCGAAACGCGAAGTCTCAAGCCCAGCTCATCGAAGACATCCTCGATGTTTCTCGCATTATCACAGGTAAACTGCGCCTCCGAGTCCGTCCTGTCAACCTCCTGCCGGTGATTGAATCGGCGATTGAGTCTGTACAATTGGCGGCTGAGGCAAAGTCTATTCGCCTGCAAAGTGTGCTCGATTCTGAAGCCGGCCCGCTCTTGGGTGATGCCGATAGGTTGCAGCAAGTTGTGTGGAATCTACTTTCTAATGCCCTTAAATTTACCCCTAAAGACGGGCGAGTCCAGATTCGTTTGCAGCGGGTTAATTCCCATGTTGAAATTACTGTCAGCGATACTGGGGCAGGCATCAGCTCGGACTTTCTACCGTTTGTCTTCGATCGCTTCAGCCAGCACGACAGCACGACCACTCGCAGTTATGGGGGGTTGGGTTTAGGGTTAGCCATTGTGCGTCAATTAGTTGAATTACATGGCGGGACTGTAACGGTAGTGAGTCCAGGGATAGGACAGGGGACGACCTTTACAGTCAAACTGCCCGTGATGATTATCCATCTACCACCCAGCGCTCCAGAGCCATTAAACTCGCTCGTCGAGGCGAATGGGAGGTTTCAGACCTCGCCGACCCTTGAAGGCTTACAAATCTTAGTGGTAGAGGACGAGGCTGATGCGCTAGAGTTGCTGAGCACGATTCTCGGAAAGTATGGTGCTGATGTCATCGCTGTGGCGTCGGTCAAGGAGGCCTTGACCATTATCGAAACCGCAACCGATCGCAGCCCCGATGTTTTAGTGAGCGATATTGGGATGCCGGATGAGGATGGCTACTCGCTGATCCGCAAGTTGCGTCAACTTGAAGCGCAGCGGGGCGGTAGGCTACCCGCGATCGCGCTGACGGCTTATGCCCGGAATGACGATCGTCAGCAGGCACTATTAGCAGGTTTTCAGATGCATTTGACCAAACCCGTAGATGCTGCTGAGTTAGTGGCGGTGGTGGCCAGCCTCACCGGACGTACAAGCAGGTGCTAAAACCCA
>NZ_JAUBQR010000155.1:0-16074 GCF_036701385.1 Microcoleus sp. Pol12B4
ACGCTTCGATCGCGCACCATGCAACAAGCTAGTAGATCCAATCTTTTCGCCAAACCTCAAACGAGGAGATTCTCAAATGCCATTGGCTGAACTAATGTCACAGATCCAGGAACTTTCAAAAATTGACAAGCTTCGGCTGATGCAGTTTCTGGCAACAGAACTGGTCAAAGAAGAAGATGCAACAAACTTTTTTGTTGCCGATCGAGAGTATCCGGTCTGGTCGCCTTACAATTGCTCTGAGGCTGCCAATGTTTTAATGAATCTTCTGACGACAAAACAACAAGAACAGAATGATTGACGCTCAGAGATTTCCCTACAAAATCATTGACAGCAGTCTTGGCATGGTCGATCGAATGCCGTATCTACCATTGACACTCAGCCTGAACGGTCAATCCTTGAACGCTGAGGGCTTATTAGATACAGGCGCAAGCGTTAATGTTTTGCCCTACGAGTTAGGGCTACAACTGGGCTTAGTCTGGGAAAATGAGACACTCTCAATCGTGTTGGCTGGGAATTTGGCTCGATTTGAAGCCCGCGCAGTCGTTGTTAATGCTCGAGTTAGTTCATTCCCAACGCTTAACCTGGCATTTGCCTGGACACAAGCAACCAATGTACCTTTGATTTTGGGGCAAGCTAATTTCTTCTTCGAGTTTGATGTCTGTTTCTTCCGGGCACGTTCAGAATTTGAAATCCGTCCTAAGCAGAGTGAATAGAAATGAAGACACTCTAACTATACCGTTATCTCGTAAACGCTGTCTGACTTTGGAGATGGTTCGGAAGCTCGATCGAGAATTAAGGATTCCGGTGGATAAATGTCGCCCTACATTACCAACACTAATTGCTGCTTTATTCTACGATTTATCAACAGATAAAGAAATCAAAATCCCTTCAATCGGTGAAAAACGGGAACGGGAATTGCGATCTCCTACAGCTAGGACTTGATATGATATCTACGCGCAAGCCAACTGGTTGAGCCAACAATCCCCGTACCTTGATAGCCGGGGAGTGTCAACAACAACTATCAAGGCAACTCAACCGAACTCGGTTTAGCAATGTGAGGCAAGCCCCAGCCCAATTTTTCCCGCAAAATGTGGAAAAACTCAAAAGATTGCACTCGAATAAACCGGGCTTGGTACGGAGCTCGCTCGACTTGCACCCAATCTTCGGGCAGAACATAACATCCGCCATTGCCGTCTACCACCATTACCAGGCGGTTCGGACTCGCCGGCAAAATCTTGACCGGCTCGGTGTTGGAAAACACCAAAGCCCGCGAAGCCATTGAATGCGGACAAATAGGCAGCAACTGCAACACCGGCACTCCGGGAATGATCACAGGGCCGCCTGCAGAAAGGGCGTAAGCTGTAGATCCTGTCGGAGTTGCGATGATGACTCCATCTGCGGCAATGTCAATAGAGGCGTGCTGACCGATCGCCACTTCAAAATGACACATACAAGTCAGCGGTTCCCGGTGCAGCACCATTTCATTGAGACAAAGGGCTTCCCAGAGGCAGTCGTTTTCTCGAAACAGCCGCACCGCCAGCATCGATCTTTCTTCTATTTCGTATTCTCCGGCGATTACCTTTTCCAAAGCTTGCGGCAGCAAGTTCAGGTAAGTTTCTGTTAAAAAGCCCATGTGACCGGTATTGACAGTCAACAGCGGCACTCCAATCGGAGCGACTTGGCGAAATGCCGACAGCACCGTACCGTCGCCGCCCAAAACCACTGCAAACTCCATGTCGCTGTCAAAACCGGGGGGGACGAGTTGTTCGATCGGATTGTGGCACATGGGGCGATCGGGGCTAGAATAGCCCAGAATTCCTCCGGAACCAGAAACCGAGCAAACCTCCCAGCCGCGGGCAGTCAGCTTGTCTTCCAACTCTGCGGCGATGCGACAAGCCACAGGTTTAACGTCGTTGTATATAATCCCAGCTTTCGGCACTTTAAAATGTAAAGGGCATTTTTTGTTTACTCCGTTTTTTAGTTTTAAGCTGCTCGTACTCTATTTCCTTGAGCTTCTTCATAATCAGATTAAAGTATTCTTCCAGATAAGACTCCAAAGTAGTAGTTTCTTTGGGGTCGATTCCGAAGACACTGTAAACATCATCCATCGGAGCTTTCAAGGGTTTTCCGGCGGCCAAAACTTCTGAAAAAGCCAATCTGTCAGCTACGTTCCAACTCCACTGAAAGAAAGTAGCTAATTTACGAGTAGCCTGCAACAAGACGTCTGGGGTGCGCGTAATTTTGGCTTCTTTCCCTGACAGCCGTTCGCACAACCGCACGATTTCGTCAGCATCCCAAGCGCGATTTCCCACCACCGGAAAGCTCTTTTTCTCGGTTTCAGGAACGGAAAGGGCCCGGACGGCAAATTTAGCAACATCCTGAGTGTTCATGTAGGCAAGGGCGGATGGCTTGTTGGGCAGCCAGACTGCCTGATTGTCCAAAATCGGCATTGCATACAGGCTCAGCAGTCCTTGCAAAAAGCCGCAAGGTCTCAAGATTGTGTAGTCTAGACCGGATTCTGCTAAGAACAATTCGGTACAGCGCTTGATTTCCAACAAGGGGACTTGGGGATATTTCTCAGCGTCGAGAAAGGAAAAGAATATGTAACGCTTGATGCCTGCTGCTGCTGCTGCTTGGATCAGCGATACTTTTCCGTCCCAGTCTACTCTTTTGATGCTGACAGAATCGGCTGCACTGGCTGTTGCTGCATCGATAATAGCACTGACACCTTCTAGGGCCGGAGGCAGACTGTCTGGCTGGCAAAGGTTCCCCGGTACGAGTTCAGCGCCCCATTCTTTCAAAAATGCAGCTTTTCTGTAACTTCTGACTAAACAGCGCACCTGGTAGCCCTCGTCTAGGGCGCGGCGGGCTATTTGGCGGCCGAGAGTGCCGGTGGCACCTAAAATCAATAAAGTCATCTAGGGATTAATTATGAATCTTAAACTTTCAATAAGATGGTATCAGGTTTTTGTTAAGTTTTTTATAAAAACTTAACAAAAACCTGAATTTTTCTCATTTTAGGCTTGAGATATTCGCCAGAAGGCTTGCTTTCGGCAGCAAGTAGACTCTAGAAGGCAGAAGGTATAAGGCTTCTGAAGGATTTGTTGAAAAAACTTATTCTTCGCCGCCTTGCAATTTGAGCAGGAGGAAGCCTCCACCTATACCCACGAAAATTAGGGAAAAGGACAAAAAGGCTGCATTGAAAATTTCAGGATTCATGGTTTTATCTGTCCAATTGGGCGATCGCATTAAATAAAGATAATATAATTTGGGGCAAGCAGGTACATGAATGCTAAAATTTCAGTGCCGAAATTCCTGTAATTTTGTTGGAGAAAACTGCCTTGAGTCTCGATCGGGAATCAAAACTAGCTGTAACTCTGGGAGATCCGGCGGGAATTGGCCCGGAAGTTATTCTCAAGGCATTGGCAGATCCCGCTGCTGCTTGGAGGGTAACGGTTATAGGCTCTAGGAGAGTTTTGCAGCAAACTTACGATAAGTTGCGATCGAGCAATCCCGCAGCACAAGCGGCAAATCCCGAAACATTAAATATTATTAATATTGAACCAGACAACAAGTGGGGCGAAATAGTCCCCGGTGTCGGGAGTGCAGCTAGCGGGGCGGCTAGCTTTGCTTACATGGAAAGCGCGATCGCCCGTACCATCGCCGGCGAATTCTCCGCCCTCGTGACAGGCCCGATTTCCAAAACTTGCTGGCAGGCGGCCGGTTACAATTATCCCGGACAAACAGAACTCCTCGCAGAAAGAGCGAAATCGCAGCGGTTCGGAATGCTGTTTGCCGCCACATCTCCACACAGTGGCTGGACGCTGGTAACTTTACTGGCTACTACACATATTTCCCTGCGTCAAGTCCCAGATGCGTTGAGTCCAGAATTATTGAGCGAAAAACTAGAATTGCTGGTAGAGTGTTTGCGGGAAGATTTTGGGCTAGAAAGACCGAAAATTGCGATTTCTGGCTTAAATCCTCACAGCGGCGAAAATGGCAAGCTAGGAAATGAAGAGCAAGACTGGATGATACCTTGGTTGGAAACGCAGCGCGATCGGTTTCCTCAAGTGCAGTTAGACGGGCCAGTCCCCCCCGATACCCTGTGGGTAAAACCGGCTAAAGTTTGGTACGGTTTAGCCACAGAAGCTCACGACGGTTACTTGGCAATGTACCACGACCAGGGGTTGATTCCAGTAAAATTGATGGCTTTCGATAAAGCAGTCAACACTACAATTGGCTTGCCTTTTGTCCGCACATCTCCGGATCACGGCACAGCTTTTGATATTGTAGGTCAAGGCATTGCAGATGCCTCCAGCATGAAAGCAGCATTGCAGTTGGCAGGCCAGTTGGCTAGTCGCAGAACAGCAGCTAAAATAGGGCGATAGCTTTAGTACGCCTGACGCTGGGAAAAATTGTGTCATTCCTATTGATTGTCGCTGGGGTGAGGCGGCAAGCAAGCTGGTAATTTTCTTCGACCGATAAAAATCACGTTTGGGTAGCGCAGTATGGCAGAATCTAATGATAATTCAAACAAAATATATCAGTCAGAAAAAGATATTTCTGATGCAACTATGGCAAGTTCTAAAGCTGGAGAGCAACTTCAGGAATTGCTAACCATACTGACTGAATTTCACTTATTGAAAAAATCCAAAAAAGAACCAAGCGAGCTGAAATTACCGCTTTCGGAAAAGTCGGTTCAGCGATTAGAGGATGAGGAAAATCGGCGCAAACAATTGTCTTTCCTGATCGAATCACCGAGTATTGTACCGGAAGTATTAAGTAACGATGAAGAGATCCCATCTCAAAGACGAGAAAACAATAATGAGGAAGCCGATTTATCTACAGCCGGGAAAGTAGCTAAAAAAACTCGGCCGTCGGAGGAAGAATTAGAACAAGCCGTAGAGGAGTTTAAGCGATTGCAACAACTACTGTTTGAAAGGGATTTACCGGAATTTTACAGTAATGTTTTGAGCGTGGAACAAAGATTAGAACATTTTGAGAAGCTGATGTCTGAGCCCGAAGAGTTGATGATTTTGCTGAGGCCGTTAATTCCTGAGTTAGTGAGAGAAGAATTAGAGGAGTTGAAGTCGGAAGTAAAAAAGGCGAGCGAACTCGCGAGCAATAATAAAATTAATCGGATCGAGTTGGAGGCAAAATTAGCAGATTGGGAAAATCAAATTGCTAACTTGAACCAGCAGCCACTGCCGAATACAGAACACTTAATCAAACGGCTGATGCCAGTGGTGGGCGATCTGCTCAACCGTAAGGTAGAGGAGTCTAAGTTAGAGGTAGCTTCGGCGATCGCACCGACAGTCAATCAAGTAATTCACAATCAAAACGGACTGGAAGAACACGTAGTAAGAATTGAAGATAGAGTTGCAAATATTCAGCAGCGTTACCAGCAGCAACCGGAAGATTTAATCAAGCAGCTAGTACCAGTAGTTAGCGATTTGCTGAACCGTAAAATTAGTGAATTAAAATTAGAGGTTGTAGAAGCTGTTGCCCCCTCAGTACAGGTAAGAATAGCTTGGGTAGAAATAGAAGAAAAAGTATTGAGCATCATCGAGCGCCGACTGGCTACGCAACAGTCGCCAACTCAGAAGCCTGAAGAGATAATGGCGATGCTAATGCCGGCAATAACTGATTTGCTGAATCAGAAAATCGATGAATCAAAATTACAAGTAGCAGCGACGATCCAACCTTTGATAGAATCAGCAATTCTTCAAAGGGAAGTTCAAGGAAAATTGAGCGACGTAGAAAGTAGACTAAATAATCTTCAGCGACAGCAAAAAACTCAGCCGGAAGATATAATGGCAAGGTTAATGCCGTTAATGATTGAGTCGCTGAACCGGAAAATCGAGGAGACAAAGTTAGAGGTGAAAGAGGCGATCGCGCCCGGTGTCAACACGGCTATTCAAAACAGCGGTATTGCAGCACAAATATTAAATAATGAAAGTAAGATTGTAGAAGTTCAGCAGCAAGTTTTAGCCGAGATAGAAGGGTTAATGGCAAGAATAATGCCAGTGATTGTAGAAATGCTGTCTCGAAACATCGGGGAAGCAAAGCTAGACATAGAATCTGCGATCGCCCCCGCTGTCGATGCCATCATTCAGAATAAAAGGATCGATCAAAGACTCGGGAAGCTCGAACAAAAAATTGTGGCGATCGAACACCGGATTTATGAATCCACAGACTTGTTTACAGATTTACTGAAACCTTTGATTGACGAGCTGATGGTTAGCCATCACGCTCAACTACAAAAGTCGGTCATCGAATCTATTTTACCATTGTTAGATGAAGTTGTAGGTTATAATTACAGACTCAACGATAAAGTAGGGGAACTAGATCGCAAAATTACTGATGCGGAATGGGGAGGCGATAGGGAAGAATTGCTCGCCAGAATTAAAATCATTTTTCCCGAAATGATGATCCAAACAATTAATGAGTCGAGAAAATCATTTGTCGAAACCATAGCTCCCATAATTGATGAAATAATTAATACCAAAAGCCGAGAAAATAGACAATCGATGGGAGTAGCCATATCGCCGGCTCTTCCTGTGGGAATTAGCCACAGAATGAGTGAATCGCCAGATGAAATTGCAATGGCGATCGCGCCGGAAATGGCCGCCGCTATCAAACAGCAAATTCATCTCAAGCGAGAAGCAATGTCGGATGCACTTTATCCGATCATCGGCAGCACGATTTTAAAATACATCGCCGAGATGATGCGGGAGATTAATGAAAAACTCGAAGCATCTTTAAGTCCCGAGAGAATTAGTCGCAAAATTAAAGCCAAATTACAGGGCATTTCTGAAGCAGAATTGCTGATGAAAGAAACAACACCACTGAGTGTTAAAGCTGTTTTTTTAATTCAAACACAATCGGGCTTAGTAATTTCAGCAGTGCAGAAGTCTGAACGCGAACAGCTAGAATCAGACATGGTAGCAGGGATGCTGACTGCTATTCGGGCTTTTGTCAACGATTGCATATCTCAGTCGGGAAATATTGCAGAGATTGATGCTATAGAATACGGCACATCTAAGATAGTATTGGAAGTAGCGGGTTCGTGTTATCTGGCAGTAGTTATACAAGGAGAAACCCGCCAATGGTTTAAGTACAAAATGCGAGCGATATTCAACAATATTGTTCAAGAATACGGGGATCAAATCCAGTCCTTCAACGGCGATCCAGCAACTGTACCACCAGAAGTAAACTCGAAATTGCAAAAATTAATCGATACAGAGGTAAAAGTTAAATCTTCTAAACTTCCCATTTTACCAATTATCGGTTTGGCAGCGTTAGGTTTAATTGGCGTACCTTGGGGAATTCATCAATACCGCAGCGGAGTTGAAGCGAGCTTAGAAGCAGATACGAATTTAGCTTTACAATCTGCTCCAGAGTTATCGGTTTATCGCCTCGTGGCAGATGTTAAAGATAAATTATTGGAGATTTCGGGACGAGTGCCGAATCAAAAGCTGCGCTCGAAAGCGGAAAAAATAGCTCAGCAAGCAGCTCCAAAATTAAGAATTGAAAATAAAATTATAGCTGTTGAAGTACCTCCCGATCCGGTTTTAGTAGAAGCCGATGTCAAGCGGACGGCAGCTCTTTTGAATAAAGTAGAAAGCATTGATATCTCAGCTCGCTATGCAGAGGGAAAAGTCGCTGTTGCAGGCAGCGTAAGCAAAGTGCCAGATGCTCAGAAAATAACTCAAGCTTTTGAGAAAATTCCGGGGGTGAAGTCTGTAACAAATACAGTGATAATAGGAACTCCACCGCGACCAAAGATAATAATGCCAGTTCGCGTGTATTTCGGTGCGGGTTCGGCAAGTTTGCAGGCGAAAGATGTAGCACAAAAGCTTAGCAAAGTCAAGGAATATATGGAGAAAAATCGCACGAAGAATTTAAGGATAGTTGGCTACAGCGATTTTAAAAGCACTCCGGTAGAAAATCAAAACTTGGCACTGGAAAGGGCGACAAATGTGAAAGGTATTTTGGTTAGACAAGGGATAAATGGCAACAGAATACAAGTTGCTTCTACTAAGGGTCGTCCCGAAGGTGTGGAGGCCAATCAGCCGCTGTGGCTGAGCAGATTGGTAGTATTTGAGGTGATAAATTAAAATAGGGAATTGGTAATTGGGAATTGGGCATCGGGCATCGGGCATCGGGCATTGTTAATTGGGAATTTTCCCTAATGACTATGACTAATGACTTCTTTCTCTTAATTTATAGTAACTGGCAAGAAGGTTAGGACATTTTTTAGGGCTGACAATATTGCTGTGACTCCATTTCCCTTCTTCCTTCTTCCTTCTTCCTTCTTCCTTCTTCCTTTTAAATTAATTGAACTCGCCCGGAGGTAAAGGCTTGTATTCGATCGCCCGCCAAGCATACTAACAAGCGGCCGCATCCATCAATGCCGGCAGCTTCTCCGCAGATGGTTTCCGACGCAAGTTCGATCGCCACCGGGCAGCCAATCAACGCATCGCGGCGGCGCAATTCCGGTAAAAGTAGCGCTAAACCGGACTTGGAGGCTGGCTTGTCTGTGGTGGAAAACATATCGGCTAGTTCGAGTAAATAGTGCCGCAGTCGATCGACCAAACACAGTTCATCTGGTACTGTACTAGCAATAGAATGCAAGCTTACCGCATTGCCGAGATCCCTTTCATCCAATCCCGCAGCCGCGAAATCTACGCAGCGGTTGAGTCCAATTCCCACAACCGCGCGAGTTTTACCAAAAACATTGCCGGAAGTAGCTTCGCAGAGAATTCCCGCTAATTTGTGGCGATCGATCCAGACATCGTTTGGCCATTTCAGGCGCAGCATATCGCGACAGTCGGGAACCAAATCTTCGATCGCGTAAATCACGGCTAAACCTGCTGCTAAACTGAGCCCCGGCAACAGAGTGGGATTGAGGTTTTCGAGTACAAAACTAACAGTCAAGACACCGGTTGGGGCGTGCCAGGTGCGCCCGTGTTGGCCGCGCCCGCTGGTCTGTCGCCTAGTAAATACTGCATCTCCGTGGTGGAGTTGGGCCGCGCGGGCGATCGCCCAACTGTTGGTACTCGGACAGGTATCTAACGAGTGTAGCCAGTGATGGAGGTTTGGGCTATCGGCTTCTGGCAATGCGGGCACGGGAGTTAACGGCAATTCAGACAAGGTTTTATTTGTAGTATTTGATATCTAAAAGCTGATTATCGCAGGGCGATTAATCTTTTGTGCGAGTTTGGGCGATGGCGTCCTGCCCCGCAAGCTACGACATTTTCGTCAGTGTTAATTCTTGCGGTTGCGATCGAAGTTTTCTATAAATATGTCTCAGCGGCGATTGACTGTGCAGGCGTGGGGTATTCCGCCTCCCGATCATCGAGAATTGCCAGCGACTCCACCACAGTCAAGTCTTCATCCACTAAAACCGGTATGCGGTGGAACAGGTTAATTGCCAGAAAATCCGGCCAAAATTGGTCGCCGTCGAGGTTAAGTGCGATCGGCTCAAACGCAATCTGCCTTTCCAGAAGTGCCACCTCGCGCGACGGCGAGAATTTAGAGAAATTCTAGTGTAGTACAACTTCAGCATCGGATTCAACTAACGCCACACTACCTGTTCAGCAGCCAAATGTTTGATTTATAAGGGGTTTAGCAAAAAGCAGCGTCTCATTTTTCCCGCTTCGCAGCAACTTTAAAAAAAAGTTGTATTACCCCCTTGACAGTCTTGTATTATGCAATGTAGTATAAATGTATGGCGAAGGGGAAAGAGATTCAAAGCCTTACCCCACAAGCAATATGAACCTTGACAACTGAATAGGAAGTTAATCTTGTCACATAATTGTGGACATTGGCGGTGTAGACTCCGGCAACAAAAGCCCGATCGGGTTGTAGTACGCGGAATCAACCGCCACCCCGTCCCAACTTGAGTAATTCAAGGACAGAATATTGTTCATTTTCGCGGGGGTATAGCTCAACCGGTCAGAGCAGTCGCCTGTCGAGCGAAAGGTTGCGAGTTCAAGTCTCGTTACTCCCGTCAAAGTCCCGTAGGCAAAAGTCAAGCCGTCTCCCCCTCAAGGAGAAGATTGCGAGTGCAAACCTCGTCGGGACTCCCAGGTTAGGTGGCCGAGTGGTTGAAGGCGTCGGTCTGCAAAACCGAATTGCGCGGGTTCAAATCCCGCCCTAACCTCTGTTCCCAATCAGAAATTAAAAATTAGAAATTAAAAGATTAAAC
Source organism: Microcoleus sp. Pol12B4 (assembly GCF_036701385.1). Classification (NCBI taxonomy): domain Bacteria; kingdom Bacillati; phylum Cyanobacteriota; class Cyanophyceae; order Oscillatoriales; family Microcoleaceae; genus Microcoleus; species Microcoleus sp. Pol12B4. The sequence goes on from NZ_JAUBQR010000155.1 coordinate 10,214, forward strand.
TAACAGTCTTTTAATTAATTTTTTTAACTGTGAAAAGGAACGAAGCGAAAGTGACATTGCAGCGTAGCTTAATGGTAAAGCGCCAAGTTCATACCTTGGTCAATGCAGGTTCAAATCCCGCCGCTGCGACCACAAGCAGGGATGGTGTAACTGGCAACACTCTGGTCTCCAAAACCAGCATTCTGAGTTCAAATCTCAGTTCCTGTGCCAATTTATAGTGCTGTAGGCAAATGGTTTAAGCCGCTTGGTTTTCACCCAAGTGATTGCGGGTTCAACTCCCGTCAGCACTTCCAAAAGTTCTGGGTCGGCCCTCCTATTGGCGTGGGTAGCTGTCTGTAAAACAGTAGCTTAAAGCGTTGCTGGTTCAATTCCAGCCCGACCCATTTGTAACTGCATTTAATATGCATTTGCAATCTTGAGAACGTGGTGTAACTGGATAACATCTCAGTTAATAAAACTGAAGACTGAGGGTTCAAATCCCTCCGTTCTCGCTCGCTGAGGAGAGGTGGCCGAGAGGCTTAAGGCACCTGTTTGCTAAACAGAATCGGGTAAAACCGACGCAGGTTCAAATCCTGTCCTCTCCGTTGAAATTTCCCCCCATAGCTCAGTTGGTAGAGCGCTTGTCTGAAGAACAAGAGGTCGTCAGTTCGATACTGACTTGGGGGATTGCGTTGCCTTATAGCTCAATGGTAGAGCAAGCGGTTGTTAACCGCTAGGTTGTAGGTTCGAGTCCTACTGGGGCAGCCATTTTTTAAATTGCCGGGTAGACAAATTGGTAAAGTCGCCTATCTCTGAAATAGGAGTTTCTGTAGGTTCAAAGCCTACCCCGGCACCCAATTATTGGGAAGTCGCCTAATCGGTATGGCACCGCTCTTTGAAAGCGGCAAAATGCAGGTTCGATCCCTGCCTTCCCAGTTCTGCTATTACCAAAGCAGATAAATTACACTCCTGTAGCCCAATTGGCAGAGGCCGCAGTTTCAAAAATTGTGTTGTGTGAGTTCAAATCTCGCCAGGAGTACCAAATTTTCAACTAAGTTTTTACTTGCTCCTGTGGCGGAATTGGCAGACGCGGCAGACTTAAAATCTGTTTTATTTTGAGTGTGAGTTCGAGTCTCACTAGGAGCATGAACGGGATGTAATTCAGCTGCCAGAAGCCATGCTTTGGGAGCATGGAGTCGTTGGTTCAAATCCAACCATCCCGACTTTACCCCTGTGATGTAATTGGAAAACATCACTCGCTCAGAACGAGTGTTTTTTGCAGGTTCGAGGCCTGTCAGGGGTATGAGGTTTTATTCAATCTCAAATCTCAAATCTCAAATCGGTTTTACCCCTGTAGCCCAATCGGTAGAGGCGCTAGATTTAGGATCTAGTTAGTGCTGGTTCGATGCCAGTCAGGGGTATTTGGTGACATCGCGGGTGAAGTAGCCTGGGTAGGCTTGGAGGTCTCATAAGCCTCTTAATAGCAGGTTCAACTCCTGCCCCCGCCACCAAAATGCAGGTGTGATGTAATTGGCAACATGAGGCTTTTGTAAAGCTTTCTTGCCAGTTCAAATCTCGCCATCTGCTTGGCGCGCTGGTGTAGCTCAATTAGGCAGAGCAACTGATTTGTAATCAGTCGGTTGTAGGTTCAATTCCTATCACCAGCCCCACAATTGCGGATATGGTGTAACGGTAGCATTCGAGTCTTCCAAACTCTAGGCACGAGTTCGAGCCTCGTTATCCGCTTGGTTAAACGAGAGGTTTTTTCAATCGAAAATCTCAAATTTCAAATCACAAATCGGTTTGCGGGTGTGATGTAAAGGCTAGCATCTGAGTATGCCATTCTCAGCGCATGGGTTCGAGTCCCATCATCCGCTTTTGTAGTCCTGTAGCTCAACGGTAGAGCGTTTGCCTTACAAGCAAGATGTTGCAGGTTCAAATCCTGTCAGGACTACCAATATGGGAGTGTAGCTCAATGGATAGAGCGCCGCGCTTCGGACGCGGATGTTGTGGGTTCAAGTCCTGCCACTCTCGTTGTTTTTGCTTTAATTTAAGGAGGTTGATTCCATTGAATGGATAATTTTTTATATGAAGAGCGATCGCCCTTTGCGTGTCCCAATCTTTGGAGCCTACATACTTTAGTACGAGAGGAAAGGTAACGCTGTCAAAGTCAGCGGGCGTTTGAGAACGAGGAGTGCCATGAACCCGGCAGGTTGGCTTAAAGGTAGCCATCCTTTAAAGAGTGTGTAATAACTCATCGGCGGAGTCCCTCTAGTAACTGAGAAAACGCAATGCTCTGATAACTTGCACGTCAAAGTGCGATCGCACAAATCAACAAAAAATACGGGAGTGTAACTCAACTGGATAGAGTGTCGAGCTTCTACCTCGAATGTTGTAGGTTCAAGTCCTACCGCTCCTGCTCCCTGGGGTTCGTAGCTTAATTGGTAAAGCATCTAACTGGCTGTTAGAAAGATATCGGTTCAAATCCGATCGCAATCCACCACACCAATTTTAGATTTTAGATTTACTCGACAGGTGAATCTTTTACCCGGGGTCATAGCTCAATTGGTAGAGCGCTTGCTTTGCACGCAAGAGGTTAGGAGTTCGATTCTCCTTGATTCCACTGTGGTGTCTGAAGTCGAAGCGGTCGAGACGCTAGCCCGTGAAGCTAGTTATTAGCGGGTTCAAGCCCCGTCAGACACCCCTTGGAAGATGCCGCTAAATGGCTGGCAACCAGTCTTGAAAACTGGGGTACAGATAACTGTAAGGATTCGATTCCTTCATCTTCCTTTTAACCACCGGAAGTCGAAAAGCGAGACACCGTGCTGATAACGCGGGGATAGGAGGGGCAGTACCTCCTCGGTGGATTAATTATGATTTTATATATAAATAAGGGAGAATTATGGTTAATTTTTTCACGAGATTTGCTATCCTAGACTGAGCAAAATTATGGGGAGGTCGCCTAAGTGGAATGGCACCGTAAAAACTTTGGAAAAGCGGCTCCCAAAAGGACGATCGGGTTTGTTGAGTAGGGTAAAAAGTTGCTTCGCGACGTTCCCGGAAAACGCAAACTGGCAGCGGGTTGCGGAGGCACTGAAAGGAATTAACAGTCCGAGATGGGGGCCGTTCTCATCTGCTTGCGGGCAGTAAGGAAGCGCGTTTCCTGAAAGTTGCTGTCGATCGATGCGGGTTCGAGTCCCGTCCTCTCCATTTATTGTCTTTAACATTTTAACAAAAGAAAGGTTAAATATGAGAAAAGTAAAATATTACGTTGCTTGCACACTTGACGGTTTTATTGCTCGCGAAGATGGCTCATTTGATTGTTTTCCTATGGAAGGGGAGCATTTCGCTGATTTGTTCGATTCCTTTCCTGAAACTTTTCCGGCTCACTTTCAGGAAGCACGAGGCATTCGTGCAGAGAACAAGCAGTTTGATGCGGTTTTGATGGGACGGAAAACCTATGAGGTAGGGCTAAATGTTGGTGTAACTAATCCTTATCCCAGCTTGAAGCAGTATGTTTTTTCGCGCACTATGGAAGCCAGTCCCGATGAGAATATTCAACTTGTTTCGCACAATCCTGTTGAAGTGGTTAAGCAATTGAAAAAAGAAACGGGTAAAGACATCTGGCTCTGCGGTGGTGGCGCTTTAGCAGCAACTCTTTTTTCTGAGATTGACGAGATGATTGTGAAGTTGAATCCGCTAGTTATCGGATCTGGAATTCCTCTTTTTTCCGGTGCAGTCGCTCCGACAAACTTGGAACTTGCCGATCGCAAAATCTATAGCAACGGTTTCATGTTGCTTCATTATCGAGTGAAGCATTAGCAATCAGGACTTTATTCGTGGGAATTGCTGCGGGCAATAAACGAGTGAAGTCCTTACTACAAAATGATTTTATAGCACTTACACAAAAGCTGAGACTTTATGGGTGGTTAGCAAAGCGGTTATGCACCCGGCTTTTAACCGGTACCAGATAGGTTCAACTCCTATACCACCCACTCTCAATATATCTGCGTTAATCAGTGTTTATCTGCGGTTAAAAATCAAAAACTTGGAAAGTGCGGCTGTGTGGATGGCAACTGGTTTGGAATATCAGGGTGGAGCGAAAGCTGTGGAGGTTCGACTCCTCCACTTTTCGTTTTAATCATTAGCGAGCGATCCTTACTCATTAAGAAGAGGCTAAGGACTAAAAACTAATGATTGAAAACAAACAACAATTCTAAAAGGAGAATCAAATGTAATGTCACGCACTAAATTTGAACGGAACAAACCCCACGTAAATGTCGGTACGATCGGTCACGTTGACCACGGCAAAACAACCCTAACAGCGGCAATTACAATGACGCTGGCTGCACAGGGTCGGGCCAAGGCTAAAAAGTACGATGAAATCGATGCTGCACCGGAAGAAAAACAACGGGGAATCACGATTAATACGGCTCACGTTGAGTATGAAACTGGCGATCGCCATTATGCTCACGTTGATTGTCCGGGTCACGCTGATTACGTGAAAAACATGATCGTGGGTGCCGCTCAAATGGATGGTGCAATCCTCGTCGTGTCGGCGGCAGATGGTTCGATGCCTCAAACTCGCGAACATATCTTGTTAGCGCGGCAAGTGGGTGTGCCGAAGTTGGTTGTCTTTTTGAATAAAAAAGATATGGTGGATGATGCGGAAATTTTGGAGTTAGTCGAGTTAGAAATTCGCGAACTTCTCAGTTCTTACGGTTTCCCGGGCGATGATATTCCAATTGTCGGAGGTTCGGCACTGAAAGCGCTGGAAAAGATGACTGCTAATCCGAAAATACACCGCGGCGAGGATGAGTGGGTTGATGGCATTTACAATTTGATGGATGCGGTAGATGACTGGATTTCTACGCCCGATCGCGATATTGACAAACCTTTTCTGATGGCTGTTGAAGATGTGTTCTCGATCAAAGGTCGGGGAACTGTTGCAACTGGCAAAATCGAGCGGGGTAAAATCAAAGTCGGCGATACTGTGGAATTGGTGGGAATCCAAAACACTCGCACGATAACTGTTATCGGCGTTGAAATGTTCCAGCAACTTCTGGATGAAGGAATGGCTGGAGATAATGTCGGTTTGTTGCTTCGCGGCATCCAAAAAGACGAAATTGAACGGGGGATGGTGCTTGCGAAACCCGGTTCAATTCAACCTCATACTGAATTCGATTCTGAGGTTTACGTGCTGTCGGAAAAAGAAGGCGGCCGCCGGACTCCTTTCTTTGCAGGATATCGCCCTCAATTCTTCGTGCGGACAACGGATGTTACAGGTACGATCGCATCTTTTACGGCTGATGACGGCAGCGCGATCAAAATGGTAGTTCCGGGCGATCGGGTTAATATGACTGTGAAGTTGTTGCAGCCGATCGCGATCGAACAAAATATGCGTTTTGCCATCCGCGAAGGCAATCGTACTGTCGGTGCCGGTGTCGTCTCCCGAATTCTGAAGTAGACACTTTCGGAACCAATTAGAATCAGTAGGGTGTGCCAAAGTCCACCTTACTGATTAATTCACAGCAAGTTTTTCTGTGTGGATGCAATAGGCGCCAAGATGGAGTCAAGCGAATTGTCTAGATTGGAGATGGCCAAGTATCAAATTTGGTTCGATGGTCTGCCGCACGTTTTGCACAAATCTGGGGAGGTTCTTGAGGTTGATCGCCCTTAAATGAAATGTGGAATCAGGGCGCTCAAACTTAAATTAAATATTGGAGTAAGGGCGATCGCCACAATTTTTTACAAAAATAGTTGATTTTTCAGAACGGTTGTGTTATACTAGCTTAGATGCGGGAGTATAGCTCAGTTGGTTAGAGCAGGTGACTCTTAATCTCAAGGTCGAAGGTTCAAGTCCTTCTACTCCCATCCCAAAT
>NZ_JAUBQR010000410.1:0-2133 GCF_036701385.1 Microcoleus sp. Pol12B4
ATCATCAAGACTCCGAACCAACCTACATAAATGCGGTTGTCGGTTGATGTTACCCACTCACAAAAGCGTTCCCAGACGTTGGCGCTTTCGCGCTGCTGTAAGGTTGTTGTCATTTGTTTATGATTGCTTTATTTGGTTTTCAATGTTCGTGACGGCTTTGTGTTCCGCCATGTAAATAAACATAAAGCTTTTATTTCAGTTTGTAAAGGCCTTTTAAGCACAGTTTTTCTTATAGGTGTCATAAAATATGCTTGTTAAAAGCCACAAGGCTTGCTGTATAAGGAGTTTAAAGGCAGTATTCTTCATTTGTGGACGATCGCCCACAAATGAAGAATACTCATAATCTACCTGGGCAACGAGATTCCGGACTTGCATCAGTGTTAAGATAGATGAAGGGTTGCGATCGCCAACCGCAAAACTCGCACTGCACAGATATATGTTGTTGCGTAAGTCCGATCGATAAAAGTCCCAACGAATGTCCCGCACCGTCACCTACAGCCCTGCTTATACCGTGGTTCCCACTTACGAGTGTTTTAACCGCTGCACCTATTGCAATTTTCGGGCAGAACCGCTGCAAAGTCCTTGGCTAACACTCGCAGAAGCCGAAAAACAGCTTTTGCTGCTGCAAAATCAAGGTGTAATTGAAATTCTCATCCTCAGCGGCGAGGTACATCCTCACAGTCAACGCCGAAAAGCTTGGTTGCAGCGGATTTACGATTTGTGCGAACTGGCACTTGCTCTGGGATTTTTGCCACATACTAATGTGGGGCCGCTCAGCTTTGAGGAGATGGCACAGTTAAAAGAGGTGAATGTATCGATGGGGCTGATGCTAGAACAGCTTGCTCCAGATTTGTTAAAAACGGTTCACCGGCACGCACCGAGTAAAGTGCCGGCGCTGCGGCTGCAACAGTTAGAATGTGCTGGGGAATTAAAGATTCCGTTTACAACTGGTTTGCTGCTGGGAATTGGGGAAAGTGAGACCGATTGGATTGAGACATTAGAGGCGATCGCCCGCATTCATTCGCGTTACAATCACATTCAAGAAGTTATCCTCCAGCCACACAGTCCGGGAAATCAGCAAAGTTGGGACGGTGAAGTTTTTGATGCTACAAAAATGCCCGAAGTAGTTGCGATCGCCCGCAGCATCTTACCTGATGAAATCAGGCTGCAAATTCCCCCAAATTTAGTTGCACAGCCCGACATATTGCTGGCTTGTTTAGAAGCAGGTGCTAGAGATTTAGGAGGAATCGGGCCGCGGGATGAAGTTAATCCCGATTATCCTCACCTGCAACACCAAACTTTAACAGAAATTTTAGCAGGATCGGAATGGCAACTTGTGCAGCGTTTGCCTGTTTATCCTCAGTACGATAAGTGGCTGCCCCAGACATTGCAAACTGCTGTCAAACAATTCCGAGTTAGTCATTAGAAATTCTTATTTCTTAGTCCGCGCAGGCGGAATTCGTTTGTGTAGAAGCGGTTTCAACCGCCGAGTAATAAAAATAAACTATTGAGATTTTAAATCAAAGAACCGCCACCATCAATCCAGACTTCAGTACCTGTGATGAAGCTGGAGGAATGTGATACCAGAAATAACACTAATTGGGCGACTTCTTCGCTAGAACCTGCTGTATTATCCGTCAAAGGAATCATGTCTTGAATAGAATCAGGCGCGACTGGAATGCGATCGAGATGGCGCTTAACGGTGCTTTCTTCAATAGCAGTTAGCACCCCGCCCGGACAGATCACATTGACTCTGATTTGGCAGGCTGCGAGCTCTAGCGCCAGCATTTTTGCAAAGGCTACTTGGGCAGCTTTTGAACAAGCGTAGGCCGTGGCACCAACTTTCCTGAAACTTCTGGTGCCATTAATCGAGGATGTAATTACAATTGAACCTCCTTGTTTTTTCAGATGAGGAACAGCATACTTAACAGCCAAAAATGTTCCTCTGAGGTTGGTGTTAATTGTCCGATCCCACTCATCGGATTCTATCTCTTCTATCGGCGACCATACACCGTTAATACCCGCATTTGCAAACAAAATATCAATTCTTTGATACTTGTCAAAAATTGTTTGAAACGCTTTTTGCATTTGCTGAGAATCTCCAACATCTGCGGCAATAGCCAGCCCGCAGCC